>DASWYX010000624.1:0-18107 GCA_036404755.1 Pseudoduganella sp. | reverse complement strand
AAGTGGGGTCTTTGCGGAGGCTAGCGTATGGACCCGAAAATGAATCCCGGCGACGAAGCCGAACCCGGCACACCCGGCAGCGGCGAAGGCATCTGCCCCGTCTGCAGCGGCAGCGGCAAGACACCCGACGGCAAGGAATGCCCCAACTGCGGCGGCACCGGCCGCATCATCGAGGGCATCGGCGGCGGCTAGTTCGCGTGCCGCAGCAGAAGATACAGGCCACCGTTAAGCGCGACCTGCACCGGAATCATGATGCCGATGAGGCGATTGAAGACCTGATTCAACTCGGCCTTTGTCGCCATCGTCGCTTCGATGACCTTGAGACGCGCAGCAAATTCGATGCGCATCTCCTTGACCTCTTGCTCAAGCTTTTCAACGCGAGCGGTCAGCACGGCAAGTTCCGCCTTGGTGGCGAATTCCTGCCGGATCGCTGCAAACTGCTCTTGCATGTCTTCGCGCAGCTTATTCATTTCGTCGCGCAGCTTGTTCATTTCTTCGCCCAGCTTGTTCATTTCGTCGCGCAATTGATTCACTGCGGACATCAGGTCGGCCATTTGCTTCTCCAACGCCGTAATGCGGAACTCGTTCACGCCATCATTCGCCATAGCCCCTCCATCGTCAAGCAAGCTCGGGTCATTGTGCGCGGGCGCGGGCGGGAGTGAGGTGACAGGAATCAAGGCGGAAAAGGAAAAAGGGTCCAGATCTCCCGATCTGAACCCTTTTCTTGTTTGGTGCGGCTGGCAGGAATCGAACCCACGACCCCTTGGTTCGTAGCCAAGTACTCTATCCAGCTGAGCTACAGCCGCTTAAACTTTTGTATAGCGGGCGACCCCGCTATTTACTGCATTTACTACACATTCTGGTGCGGCTGGCAGGAATCGAACCCACGACCCCTTGGTTCGTAGCCAAGTACTCTATCCAGCTGAGCTACAGCCGCTTAAGAAGCAGTATTATATCGTGTTCATTTCGCGTTGGAAAGCTTGATTTTTTCAACATCAAACTTGCCATATCCGCCAGAGCCCACGACTCCTGCTTTTCCTCCGTTGCGTCAGCAGCGAAAGGAGGCAGAATTATAGGTAGAACTTGTGCGCTTGTCCAGAGTGTTTTTGCAGATTCTTTCGCGACCGTATTTCGGCCGCCGGGAATGAGCGCCAGGCAAGCACATGTTGCCGAACGGACATTATTACTTCATTCATGAAACGTATGACCCATATCATCAATGAAAATTGGATTTAGTTGCCGCGCTGCAGCATCATTACACCTGTCTCCTCTATTCTCCTCCAAGAAAATAGACCTCAAGCCCGCCACATGGCGGGCTATTTTTTTGTCCGATGGTGTACGATTCCTCATCCAGGGACAAAGCACAGGACACAGGGCAATGGAGAGTATCGCCAGCGGCAACCAGGCACTCGCGGGACAGGATTGGTCCCGCTGCGAGGCCGGGCCGCCCGCAAGCTGGCCGCCCACCCTGCGCCTGGCGGTCGACATCCTGCTCGACCTGCCCCTGCCCGCCGTCCTGATGTGGGACCGCAAGCAAATCATGTTCATCAACAGCGCCTACGCGGCCCTGACCGGCAGCGCTGCCGACAGCGTGCCCGGCGGCGCCGTCCCGCTGATGCCGCCCGCCGTCTGGAGCTGGAATCCCGCCGCGCTGGAGCAAGCCTGGAACGGCCAGTCGCAGCGCTTTCCGGCCCAGAGCCTGAACCTGTGGCGCGACGGCCATCCCGAGCCACGCAGCTTCGACCTCGCCTACACGCCCCTGCGCGGCGAGCACGGCGCCGTCGACGGCCTGCTGTGCACGCTCGCCCCGCCATCGGCCCAGTCCGCACCGCCGGCGCGGCAGGACGCGCCGATGCGCATCCTCGTGGTGGAGGACAACCTCGACGCCCAATACCTGGTGTGTGAAATGCTGCGCGTGTTCGGCCACAGCGTGCAGGCGGTGGCGCGGGCGGAAGACGCCCTGGCGATGCTGCAGCGCGAGCAGTTCGACGTGCTGTTCACGGACGTCAGCCTGCCCGGCATGTCCGGCGTCGACCTGGCGCGCCAGGCGCTGCAGCAGTCCCCTGCCCTGCGCATCGTCTTCGCCTCCGGCTACAGCCAGGCCCTGACGAGCCAGCTGGAATTTCCCTCCGTCTCGATGCAAAAGCCCTATGACATCGACCAATTGCAGCAGGCCCTTGAACAAGTCGCGCAAGCCCGGCCCTGAGCTCCTTCCTTGGGGGCAACGGTGCAGCATCCGGGCTGGCGACAGCGCTACAATGAAGCTGCGGCCCGACAACAATGCCGCTCTAACGACCGCCGCGAGAAGTCATGAGTTCTAGAATGCCCGGTGCAGGCTCTCCTCCGCCGAATGACCTGATGCGCTCCGTCCTGGAAGCGCGGGAGGAGTTGCGCCGCTCCAACGAGCGCATGAGCGCCGTGCTGGAGAGCATCACGGACGGCTTTGCCGTCGTCGACCGCAACTGGAACATCACCTACCTCAACGCCCGCGCCGGCGAAATCCTGCGCCACAACAGCCGCATGCGCGAAGACCTGGTCGGCAAGAAGCTGTGGGAAGAATTCCCCGAGCTGTGCGGCACCGTGCTGGAAGCCCAGTTCCGCCACGCCATGGAAAACCAGCAGTCGGTCGGCTTCGAGCTGTACTACCTGCCGCGCCAGCGCTGGCTGGAAGTGCGCGCCTATCCATCCAGCGAAGGCTTGACCGCCTACATCCAGGACATCCACCAGCGCAAGATGGATGAACGCTCGCTGCGCGAAAGCGCCAACCGCCTGCAGGTGGCGCTGGCCGCCGGCAAGCTGGGCGACTGGGAGTGGGACGCGGCCACCGACCGCGTCAAGCTGGGCCGCCGTGCGGCCGAAATCTTCGAACTGCCGGCCGAGCTGCCGATCACCTGGCCGGTGCTGCGCGAACGCATCGTGCCGGAAGATTTCGAATTCGTGCGGCGCGCATTCCTGGACGCCTACACCCAGCGCAGCGATTTCAATATCGAGTGCCGCGTGATGCGCCGCAGCGGCGAGCGGCTGTGGGTGTCCGTGGTCGGCCACGGCAATTACAGCGACCGGCGCGTGCTGCTCGGCATGACCGGCATGGTGCAGGACATCAGCACCCGCAAGGCCGCCGAGGATACGCTGCGCACCAGCGAGGAGGAATTGCGGGCGCTGGCCAACTCGATTCCGCAACTGGCGTGGATCGCCAATTTCGACGGGGCCATGAGCTGGTACAACGAACGCTGGTACGAATACACCGGCACGGTGCCGAGCCAGGTGCTGGGCGACGGCTGGCAGCAGGTGTACGACCCGGACTGCCTGCCGTCCATGATGGACCACTGGGCCGCTTCCGTGCGCAGCGGCCAGCCCTTCGAGATGGAATTCCCGATCCGCGGCGCGGACGGCCACTTCCGCTGGTTCCTGACCCGCGCCAATCCCGTGCGCGACGCCAGCGGCCACCTGCTGCGCTGGTTCGGCACCAGCACCGACGTCGACCAGGTCAAGCGCGCCCAGGAAGCGCTGCGCGACGAGAGCGCCGTGCTGGAGCTGCTGAACAAGTCCGGCAATGCGATTGCGCGCCAGCGCGACTTGCGCCCCCTGCTGCAGGAAGTCACCGACGCGGCCACGCGCATCAGCGGCGCGCGCTGGGGCGTCTTTGAATACTGCGGCGCCGGCAGCGTGCCCGATACCTTGTCCGGTACGCCGCCCGACGGCTACGCCGCGATGCCGCGCCCGAGCGGCGAAGACGTGCTGCGCAGCGACGACCTGCCCGGTCACCCGCCCGTGCGCAGCTACCTGGCCGTGCCGGTGCTGTCGCGCACCGGCGATATGCTGGGCACGCTGTTCTTCGGCCATCCCGAGCCCGGCATGTTCAGCGAGCGCACCGAGCGCATCGTTTCCGGCATTGCGGCCCAGGCTGGCGTGGCGATCGACAATGCGCGCATGTACGAGGCGGCGCAGCAGTCGGCCGAGGAACGCAAGCTGCTGCTGGACAGCGAACGCAGCGCACGCGCCGAAGCCGAGCGCACCAGCCAGATGAAGGATGAATTCCTGGCCACGCTGTCGCATGAATTGCGCACCCCGCTGACGGCCATCCTGGGCTGGGCCCAGGTGCTGCGGCGCGGTTCGCGCGGCGCGGACGACCTGAACCGCGGCCTGGAAACCATCGAGCGCAACGCGCGCGCCCAGGCGCAGCTGATCGAAGACTTGCTGGACATGAGCCGCATCACCTCCGGCAAGGTGCTGCTGGACATGAAGCAGCTGGCGCCCTCCACCGTGGTGGACGCCGCCATCGAAACCGTGCGCCCGGCGGCCGACGCCAAGGGCATACGCATCGAGCGCGACTACGCGCCGGCCGGCTTCGTGGCGGGCGACGCAAGCCGCCTGCAGCAGGTGGTGTGGAACCTGCTGTCGAATGCGCTGAAGTTTACGCCCAAGGGCGGCACGGTGAGCGTGTCCATCCGCGAAGCCGAGGGCCACGTCGACATCAATATCGCCGATACGGGCATCGGCATCCGGCCCGAATTCCTGGCCCACGTGTTCGAGCGCTTCCGCCAGGCGGACGCTTCGACGACACGCCGCCATGGCGGGCTGGGGCTCGGCCTGTCCATCGTCAAGCACCTGGTCGAGCAGCATGGCGGCACCGTTTCCGCCCACAGCGAGGGCGAGGGCCTGGGCTCCAGCTTTACCGTGCGCCTGCCGCTGGCCTCGGGCGTGGTGCGCAGCCGGCCGTCCTACTCGCCCCAGCGTAGCAATAGCGCTTCCTTGCCGGAAATGGGCCTGCGCGACCTGAAGGGCTTGCGCGTGCTGGTGGTGGACGACGAACCCGATGCCCGCGAACTGGTGCGGCGCATCCTCAGCGATTGCAATGCCCAGGTGCTGACGGCCGCCAATGCCGAGGAAGCGCTGGCCCTGACGCGCAAGGGCGGGATCGACCTGATGCTGAGCGATATCGGCATGCCCGATACGGACGGTTTCCAGCTGCTGGCGCAGGTGCGCGCGCTGGGCGCACGGCGCGGCGGCACGGTGCCGGCCATTGCGCTGACTGCCTTCGCTCGCTCGGAAGACCGGCTGCGGGCCCTGGAGTCCGGCTTCCTCGACCATGTACCGAAGCCGGTAGAGCCTTCTGAATTGATAGCCACCGTTGCCCGCGTCGCGAGCGTGGGTCTAAGCTAAAAAGCCACAGTTTATTATATAATTTATAATTTTCTTCGGGCTCCTACCCGCACACGGGATAATGTCCTACAAGAAACTTGCTCGCGTTTTGCTACACTGGCTTATGACACGTGCGCCATGGCAAATTCGCGCGCGCTACACTGAGAATTCGCCTTACGAGACAGATTATGCCCAGCCCTGACGAGATCCTGAATGCCAAGATCCTGGTCGTCGACGACTGCGCGGACAACATCGACCTGATGTTGGAGATCCTGCGCGACGCCGGCTATACCAATGTCACGGCCACTATGTTGCCGGAGCAGGTATGCCCGCTGCACCGGCAGCATTGCTACGACCTCATCTTGCTGGATTTGCAAATGCCGGAGCTGAACGGTTTCCAGGTCATGAAAGGCCTGAAGGAAATCGAACAGGACGGCTACCTGCCGGTGCTGGCCCTGACGGCCCAGCCCAGCTTCAAGATCGCCGCCCTGGAAGCGGGCGCACGCGACTTCATCAGCAAGCCCTTCGACCTGCTCGAAGTCCACAAGCGCATCCACAATATGCTGGAAGTGCGCCTGCTGTACAAGGAACTGGCCCAGTACAGCAAGCAGCAGCAGGAACTGGCGCTGCACGATCCGCTGACGGGCCTGCCGAACCGGCGCCTGCTGGAAGACCGCATTGCCACCACCTTGCAGCATGCCGCGCGCCACCAGCGCAAGGCGGCCGTCATGTACCTGGACCTGGACGGCTTCAAGGCCATCAACGATACGCACGGCCACGCCTATGGCGATGAAATCCTGAAGCAGGTCGCGCAGCGCCTGGTCGGCTCCTCGCGCAAGGACGACACCGTGGCGCGCGTGGGCGGCGACGAATTCGTCATCGTGCTGGGCGATGTGGGGGAACTGGCGGACGCGCAGGAACCGGCGTCAAAGCTGATCGAGGTGGTGGCCGAGCCCTACCGCATCAACGGCCTGACCCTGCAGCTGTCCACGTCGATCGGCATCGGCCTGTATCCGGACGATGCGGAAACCGTGGACAACCTGATGCATGTGGCCGACAACGCACTGTATGAGGCCAAGCGCGCCGGCAAGAACCGCTTCTGCGCCGCGCGCACGCTGGCCGAACGGGCCGCCGCGCCGCTGGCGCCGGCTCCGGCGCCTGCACAGTCATCCGCCGTGCAGGCCACCGTTGCCTGATGGCCTCAGTGTGCGTTGGCCGCTTCCGACTCCTTGCCCTCCTCGGTCGATTCCTCGACCTTGCCGGCATGCTGGTGATCCTTTTTCGCATCGACTTTTTCGGGCGCCACTTCAATGCGCGTGATGCCGGCGTCGACCGAGATCGGGTCGCTGGCCGGGAACGTCATTTCCACGGCCTCGTCCAGCAGGGCTTCCTTGGCGGCTTCGGCCGGCGCCATCTGTTCCTCGTCGGCCAGCGTGCTGATGGCCTGGGCCCAGCGCACGAAATTCAGGTTGGCGAATTCGCGGATGGTGCTGACGCCAAAGGCCTTGCCCAGCGCGGCCGCATCCTTTTCGCTGACGCCGCGCAGCGCGCTGATGGGCGCGTCCGCCAGGTCCTTGAGGCATTTGCCCAGGTATTCCTTGTCTACGATGGTATCGATATTCATGATCGGCTCCCGTATGAACAGGTTTCACTATGGCATGGAGCGCGGGGCACTGACTGTGCGGCGGCGAACACTGGGGTGCGTCCTGTTGACGGGCGGGTTTTTGACAGGGCATGAGGCCGACGCTATGATCGATTGGCAACGAAACAAGACTTATAAAGCCGGGACAAACTGAACGTGGACAAGCCCAAGATACTTGTCGTTAATGACGATGCCAACAGCCTGTTTGCATTGACCAGCCTGCTGTCCCAATGGGCGGCCCAGGATCACTATGAGGTCATCTCGGCCCGTTCAGGTGAGGAAGCCCTGCGCGAAGTGCTGACGCACGATTTCGCCGTGATCCTGCTGGATGTGAACATGCCGGGCATGGATGGTTTCGAAACCGCCGAAGCGATCCACCAGCGCCCCCGTTCAGCCGACATTCCCATCATCTTCATCACCGCCTTCGTGGCCGATGAGCTGGACCGCCTGAAGGCCTACCAGAAAGGGGCGGTCGACTTCTTGTTCACGCCTGTGATACCACAAGTACTATATGCGAAAATTTCCGTGTTTGTCGCACTGGCGATGAAAAACGAGGAATTGCGCAAGCAGGCGCGCCAGCTGAGCCAGCGCACCACGGACCTGATCGCCAGCAACCAGCGCCTGATGCGCGAGATCGAGGAACGCAAGCTGGCCGAGCGCCAGAGCCACGCGAAGGATGAGTTCCTCGCCATGCTCGGGCACGAACTGCGCAACCCGCTCAGCGCCATCAGCAGCGCCTCTTCGCTGATCAGCCTGCCCGGCGCCTCGCCGGACGCGGTGGCGCGCGCCAAACAGATCATCCAGCGCCAGAGCCATCACCTGGGCCGCATCGTCGAAGACTTGCTGGACCTGAGCCGGGCCATGTCCGGCAAGATCCTGCTGAACCGGGTGCCGCTGGACGTGGCCACCCTGCTTTCCACCTGCGTGGAAACCTACCGCACCACGGGCCGCACGGCCGATTACCACATCCGCCTGGCGGCCCAGCCGGGCGGCTGGGTCAACGGCGACGCCACGCGCCTCGAACAGATCATCAGCAACCTGCTCGATAACGCGTTCAAGTACACGCCGCCCGGCGGCCACATCGAAGTGGAAGCCGAGGTGGAGGACGAGGAAGTCGTGATCGCCGTGCACGACAACGGCGTGGGCATTGCGCCCGAACTGCTGCCCCACGTGTTCGATGTGTTCGTGCAGGGCACGAGCACGCTGGACCGCGCCCAGGGCGGCCTTGGCATCGGCCTCTCGCTGGTGCGGCGCCTGGTGGAACTGCATGGCGGAACCGTCTATGCTGAAAGTGCCGGGGCCGGCGAAGGCAGCACCTTTACCTTGCGCCTGCCGCGCACTGAACACAGGACCGAAAAGAAGGCAACCATGATGGAACACAGCGAACAGGCCAAGCCCACCGTGCTGCTGATCGAAGACAACGACGACGGCCGCGAGATGATGGCGATGATGCTCAATTGCTACGGCTATCAAGTGCACCATGCAGCTGACGGCCTGCAGGGCTTGCAGGCCGCCGCCAGCGAGCGTCCGGACATCGCCCTGGTCGATATCGGCCTGCCGGGCATCGATGGCTATGAAGTGGCGCGCCGCATGCGCGCCAATCCGGATACCCACCACATCAAGCTGATCGCTCTGACCGGCTACGGCCTGGCGGAAGACCAGCGCCGGGTGCTGGACGCCGGCTTCGATATGCACCTGGTGAAGCCGGTCGACGTCGAGCACCTGCTGCGCGCGATCGGCCAGTGCGCGGCCGGCGCGCCCGCCTACGTCAAGCAGTAGGACGGCGGCCCGCACCGCTGCCCTGCATGGCGGCCGGCTCGGGCGGAATGAAGTCGATTTCCTCCTTGCGGGCGGCGATCTGTTCGCCCAGCGCCTGCAGGTCGAGGCCGGCCTTTTTCGCGTTGGGGAACATTTCCCCTTCTTCTTCCTTGACGTGGTGGTTGATGTATTCGCCCAACACCTTGACCTTGGCGTCGTACAGCTCGTCGTGCGGGTCCATCTGGCCGAGCTGGGAGATCAGGGCCTTGGCCGAAGCGTGCTCCACCGTCGCTTCATCGACCAGGTCCTCGGCTTCCTTGGTGGCTTCGCGCACGGCCGGGTAAAAGATTTCCTCCTCGGCCATTGCGTGCTTGGTCAGCTCGAGGCAAATCTTGTCGGCCAGCTTCTTCTTGCTGGTAAAGGCGCGGTCACCCAGTTCCTCATATTCCTTGAACATGGCTTTCACATTTGCGTGGTCCTGTTTCAACAGCGTGATGGCATCCATGGCTTGGCTCCTCATTGACAAGGTGATAAAGCTTCAGCTTGCCCTGCGTCCGCGTGCATGTATGTGCGTCACTTCACGCGAACCTCATGTATGATCAGAGCAATAAAAAACACGTTCCTGAAGGACTATGTCTGCACCGCCACGCGAACCACAGTCTCAATTGCGCGCCGCCGAGCTGGAAGAGCTGCTGGCCTACCTGAATGCCAGCTGGGATGAGGAAAGGCGCGCCCTGTCGCGCCAGATGCACGACAGCCTGGGCTCTTCGCTGACCGCGCTCACCATGCACCTGGGCCTGCTGGCGTCCAAGCTGCCGCAGGAACCGGCGCTGCACGACCGCGTGGCCCAGATGAAGAAGCTGCTGCATACGATCATCGACACCAACCGCGCCATGCAGCACCGCATGTGGAACGACAAGCTGGAGTTCCTCGGCATCCGCGCCGCGCTCACCGAGCGCCTCAGCGAATTCGGCGCCGCCCAGCAGCTTGATACATCCTGCAGCCTGCCCGAAGACGAACCCTCCTGCCCGCGCGGCCACGCCGTGGTCCTGCTGTACGCCCTGGAGGAAGGCTTGCGCAACGTGGTGCGCCACGCCCAGGCGCGCGCCATCGAAGTCATCGTGGACGACAACGATGAAGCGCTCATGCTCACCTTGAAAGACGACGGCGTCGGCCCGCCCGCCACCACGATGGAGTGCTACGGCAAGCACGGCCTGCGCGCCGCCCGCGAACGCGCCGCCTGGCTCGGCGGCACCCTGACCCTCGCGCCCAACCCCAGCGGCGGCGCCGTCCTCACCATCATCCTGCCGAAATAAGGCCGCGCGGCATGCTCCGCCGCGTTTGCCTGGTCAATGCAGCTTCACGAGAGGCGTGGTGCGCTTGATGAGAAAGCGCGCCAGCGCCAGCACGCCGGTGCGCACCGCCCCCAGCACGGCCTGGTGATGCATCAGATGCAGGCTCACATACATCAGCCGCGCGAGGAAGCCCTCGACGAACCAGTTGAAGCCGCGCAAAGAGCCCATCAGGCTGCCCACCGAGGTCGACTGGCCGAAGGACACCAGCGACCCATAATCCCGGTACTCATAGGGCTTGCCGGACGGCGCCTGTCCCCGATCCTTGCGCAGCAGGACGTCGAGCAGGTAGTCGGCCTGCTGGTGCGCCGCCTGCGCCCGCGGCGGCACCGGCTTGCCGTCCGCGCCGACGCACAGGGCGCAATCGCCCAGTGCATAGATATTTGGATGGTCCTTCACGACCAGCGTACCGGACACTTCGATCTGGCCGCCCTTCGCCGTCGGCAGCCCCAAGGATTTGAGCAAATCCGGCGCCTTGATCCCCGCCGCCCAGACCGTGATATCGGACGGGTAAGCCTGCTCGCCCACCTGCACCTTGTCGGGGCTGATGCCCGTCACGCGGCAATCCGTGACCACCTTGATGCCGCGCTCATTGAGCAGCTTCAGCGCGGCGGAGGACACCCGCTCGGGCAGCGGCGCCAGGATGCGCGGCGCCCCTTCCAGCAAGGTGATGCGCACATCGCGCATCGGGTCCAGGTGGCCGAAGCCGTAGGCGGCATAGACGCCGCTGGCTTCGCGCAGCTCCGCCGCCAGCTCCACGCCGGTAGCGCCGCCGCCGATGATGACCACGTCCACACCGGCCGTACCGCTGCCGCTCTTTTCCAGCGCCGCCTTGGTCAGCAGCTTGAGCAGGGTCAGGCGGAAGCGTTCCGCGTCTTCGGTGGCATTCAGGGAAATCGTGCACTCCTGCGCGCCCGGCACGCCGAAGTAATTGGAGGTGCTGCCCACGGCAAGCACGAGGGAATCGTAGAGGATGCGGCGTTCCGGCAGCACCGTTTCGCCGCTTTGTGTGCTGATGGGGCCGACCACGATGGTGTTGTCGGCCGCATGCAGTTCCGTCAGCGCGCCATAGACATAGGTGAAACCATTGTCATGCGCCAGCATCTGGTAGGACAGGCCTTCCTGGTGAATGTCCAGGGTGCCCGCCGCCACCTCATGCAGCGATGGCTTCCAGATATGGTAAAGCCGGCTATCCACCAGCATTACCTTGCCGGGACCCAGTTTCCGTCCCAGTTTGCAGGCCAGCTCCAGGCCGCCCGCCCCTCCTCCTACGATGACATATTTGCTCTGCAAATGAAATCTCCCGGTGGTTGGCGGCGGCCTGCGCCGCAGGTCAGTCCTTGTGCTTGCCGTGACCCTTGCCGTGGCCCTTGCCGTGGCCGTGGCCCTGGTCGTCGTCGTCGCGGTCATGACGGTCGTAGTCGCGGCGGTCATAGTCGCGGCGATCGTAGTCGCGATGCTCATGCTCGCGGCGGTAGCGCGGCGCGTACTCGTTCACGTACCAGTCGTCACGCACGAAGTACACATTGCGGCCGCAGGCATTATAGGCTGCGCAGTGCTTGGACCATTTCTTCTGGTGGCCAGGTGGCACGCGCAGGTAGATCGGTTCGGCGATATAGCGAACCGGACGCTGCACGATGACCGGCTGCTCGTACACGACGGGCGGAGGACCGAAGTTACCGAGGTCGATGCGGCCATAGAAGCCTGGCTGCCCCACGGTGACGGAAACGCCCACGTTCTGGGCAAAGGCGGAGGTGCAGAGCGCCAGCAGGCTGGCGGCGAGGATCTTGGATTTCATAATCGTCATTATATGAGTTACGGGTGGCCCTACTCTGCACATTGTACTTTGGCAATTGGCCAATCCTGTGTTCGCCAGCGCACAAGTTGGTAACAGGCAACGTAATTTATGTAACTATGCTAAACTATTCGTTAGATATCTAATGATTTGCATTCTATGGACATTGAAGAACGTTTCTCCTACGCCCTGCACAACACGGCGCGCGCCTGGCGCCAGGCCATCGACCGCCGCCTGAAGGACCTGGGACTGAGCCAGGCCAGCTGGATGGCCATTGCCACCCTGGCAAAGGCCGAGCCGCTGTCGCAGACCGAACTCGCTTCGCGCCTCGGCGTGGAGGACCCGACCATGGTGTCGATGATCGACCGCATGGTGAAGGCCGGCTATATGCTGCGCCAGCCCTCGCCCACCGACCGCCGCGTGAAGCTGGTGCACCTGACCGATGAAGGCCGCGCCATCTATCTGCGGGTGCGCGCCGCCGCCGATCCCGTGCGGCGCGAGCTGCTGGGCGGCGTCGACCGCAGCGAACTGGAACGCATGACCGTGCTGCTGGAGGCGCTGCACGCACGCCTGAACGAACCGGACGGCGGCGAATGAGCGAGGTTCAGCACAAAGGCATGATCACGCTGTCGATCATGCTGGCCACCATCATCCAGGCGCTGGACGGCACGATTGCGAACGTGGCGCTGCCCCATATGCAGGGCAGCCTGTCCGCCTCGCAGGACCAGATCACCTGGGTGCTGACCTCCTTTATCGTGGCGGCGGCCATCGCCACGCCGCTCACGGGCTGGCTGTGCGACCGCTTCGGCCAGAAGCGGATTTTCCTGATGTCGGTGGCGGGCTTCACGATTGCGTCCGTGCTGTGCGGGCTTTCGACCTCGCTGGCGCAGATCGTCATCGCGCGCCTGCTGCAGGGCGTGTTCGGTGCGGCGCTGGTGCCGCTGTCGCAGGCCACGCTGCTGGACATCAATCCGCGCGAGAAGCACGGTTCCGCCATGGCCGTGTGGGGCATGGGCGTGATGATCGGCCCCATCCTCGGCCCCACGCTTGGCGGCTGGCTGACGGACAGCTACAACTGGCGCTGGGTGTTCTTCATCAACGTGCCGGTGGGCGCGCTGGCCTTCTATGGCATCTGGCGCTACATCCGCCCGACCGAGGCGCCGCGCAAGATGCGCTTCGACGCTTTCGGCTTCGTCACCCTCAGCCTGGCGATCGGCGCGCTGCAGATGCTGCTGGACCGCGGCGAGCAGAATGACTGGTTCGCGTCCACCGAGACCTGGGTGGAAGCCGTGCTGATGACGATGAGCTTTGCCTACTTCATCGGCCACACGCTGACGCGCCCGGCAGGCCAGTCCTTCGTCGACTTCCGCCTGCTGAAGAATCCGAACTTCGTCAGCGGCCTGCTGTTCGTCTTCATCATGGGCCTGGTGCTGTTCGCCACGCGGGCACTGACGCCGACCATGCTGCAAGGGCTGATGGGCTATCCGGCCGCCATTGCGGGCCTGGTCACTGCGCCCAGCGGCCTCGGGACCATGATCGCCATGATGGTGGTGGGCCGGCTGGTCGGCCGGATCGACGTGCGCGTGCTGCTGGCAACGGGCTTCGCCATCACCGGCTTCTCGCTGTGGCAGATGAGCCATTACACGCTGGTACTGTCGCAGTCGGACATCGTCTGGCCGGGCCTGATCCAGGGCGTGGGCCTGGGCCTGGTCTTCGTTCCCCTGAGCGCGGCGACCTTTGCCACGCTGGCGCCGGAGATGCGGGCGCAGGGCACGGCCCTGTATAGCCTGGTGCGCAATATCGGCTCCAGCATCGGCATCGCACTGGTGCAGACACTGCTGGTGCGGAATACGCAGGTCATGCACGCGGCGCTGGCCGAGAAGATCACGATCGCCAACCCATCGCTGCTCGATAACGTGGCCACGACGGACGCTGCGAATCTGCTGAATAACGAAATCACGCGCCAGGCTTCGATGATCGCCTACGTGAACGATTTCTGGCTCATGACCTTGCTCACGCTGGCGGTGATCCCGCTGCTGCTGCTGATGCGTCCCGCTCCACGGCAGGCGCCAGCGCCGGCCGAAGCGGGCCATGCGGCCATGGATTAAGAAAGGAAGATGATGAGAATTACCCGCAACCTGGGCGCGCTGCGTGCACCGCTGCCGCTGGCCGCAGCGCTGGCCGCAGCCCTGGCGCTGGCCGGCTGCGCCAGCATTCCACCCGACCGCGAGCGCCTGCCGCAGCGCGACGTGGCGAAGGCCGAACTGCCCTCCTCCATCCGCCTGGCCCGCGAAGGCGGGCCGGATGCGCAATGGTGGAAGGCATACGGCGATCCGCAGCTGGACGCGCTGATCGGCGCCGCGCTGGCGTCCTCGCCGACGCTGGACACGGCCGCCGCGCAAATCGCCGCCGCGCAAGCCGCCTTTGCCCGCAGCAGCGCGGAACTGGGCATCGAGACTGCGCTGAACGCGGGCGCCAACCGCCAGCGCTATTCGGCCACCGGCCTGTTCCCGGCGCCCATCGGCGGCGCCTGGTTCACCGAAGAGACCCTGCGCGTGGAAGGCCGCTATCACTTCGACTGGTGGGGCCGCGACAAGGCCGAGATCACGGCAGCCGCCGGCGAAGTCAATGCCCGCCGCGCCTCCTACGCAGGCGCCGAGCAGTCGCTGGCGGCAGCCATCGCGCAACACTATTTCAGGCTGCAGGGCGGCTGGGCGCGGCGCGCGGTACTGGCGGAGGAATTGTCCGCCCAGCGGGCGCTGGTGCAGGACAAGGCCAGGCGCATCGCACGCGGCCTGGCCCCTGCGGACGAGCAGCGCAGCGCCACGCTGCAAGCGAGCCTGCTGGAAAAAGAGCTGACCCAGCTCGACGCCGACAACGCCATTGAGCAGCAAGCCCTGCGCGCACTGCTTGGCGCCGGCGGCGATTCCGGCACCGGCGCGGACGCGCTGGTGGCCGGCCTGAAGCCCGTGGCCCTGCGCAGCGCCCCGGCGGCCCTGCCGTCCCGCCTCGGCATCGAGCTGCTGGCGCGCCGCCCGGACCTGCAGGCGCAGCGCTGGCGCGTGGAGTCGGCGCTGGGCCGCGTCGATGCGGCGCAGGCGGCCTTCTATCCGGATGTGAACCTGAGCGCATCGCTCGGCCTGAATTCCGTCTCCACTTCGCAGCTGCTGCGCGGCGCCAGCCGCACCTTCTTCATTGGCCCCACGCTGTCGCTGCCGCTGTTCGACAGCCAGCGCCTGTCCGCCAACCTGGCCGGCGTGCGCGCCGACCGCAACATCCTGATCGCCGAATATAACGACGCGGTGGTGCAGGCCGTGCGGGAAGTGGCGCAGGACGCGCTGACCCTGCAAGGCATCGAAGCCCAGCTTGCGCAGCAGCAAAAGGCCAGCGCGGACGCGCAAATGCTGCTGCACAGCGCCGAAGCCCGCGTGGCGCACGGCCTGGGCGACCGCGCCGCCGTGCTGGCCGCCCAACAAGCGGCGCTGCGCCAGAAAGACGCCGAACTGCGCCTGCAGCACGCCCAGCTCCTGGCCGAAGTGGCCCTCGTCCACTCGCTGGGCGGCGGTTACCAAGGCGATGCTCCACCCCTGATCACGAAATAAGACTTTGAACATGAAACGTAAAACTGTCATGAGCGCCATCACCGTGGCCTTCCTCGCTGCCGGCGCGGCCTACGCGATCTATTACAAGACCGTGCTGTCCAAGGAGCAGGAAACGGACAACGCCTATGTGGGCGGCAATCTCGTCACGCTGTCTTCGCAGGTGGCCGGCAATGTGGAGGAAATCCGCGCCGACGAAACCCAGCTGGTGCAGGCCGGCGCGCCGATCGTCAAGCTCGACGCGGCCGATGCCGACGTGGCCTTGCGCCAGGCCGAGGCCCGCCTGGGCGCCGTCGTGCGCCAGGAACGCCAGCGCTATGCGGACGCCGCACAGTATGACGCTGCCGTCGCCCAGCGCAGGCTGCAGCTGAAGACAGCGCAGGACGACCTGGCGCGGCGCGCGCCGCTGGCCGCCGATCATACGGTGTCCGGTGAAGAGCTGGCCCACGCGAAGCAGGCGGTCGACAATGCGCAGGCCGCAATCCTGGTGGCGCAGAAACAGGCCGACGCCGCGCATGCCGCCGTGGCGGGCGTTTCGCTTTCCGAGCATCCGGCCGTGCAGCAGGCACGCGCCGACTATATGGCCGCCTGGCTGGCCGCGCGCCGCAACAGCATCCTGGCACCGGTGACCGGCTATGTGGCCAAGCGCAGCGTGCAGGTCGGCGCGCGCGTGTCGCCCGGCACCGCCCTGCTGTCCATCGTGCCGCTGGACCAGCTGTGGGTGGACGCGAACTTCAAGGAGTCCGAGTTGCGCGATATCCGCGTCGGCCAGAAGGCGTTGATCGAGGCCGATATGTACGGCAGCAAGGTGGTTTATCACGGCAAGGTGCTGGGTATGTCCGCCGGCACGGGCAGCGCGTTCTCGCTGCTGCCGGCGCAGAATGCTTCCGGCAACTGGATCAAGGTCGTGCAGCGCGTTCCGGTGCGCATCGCGCTCGATCCGAAGGAGCTGGCGGCGCATCCGTTGCGCATCGGGCTGTCGACGACGGTGAAGGTGGATATCAGTGACGCCAGCGGGCCGGTGCTGGGTTCAGCTTCTCCGTCCACGCCCGTGTATGCGACGCGGGCGTTGGGGCAGCCTCTCGACCAGGCGGCGGTCGCGGCGGATGGGATTATTCGGCATAACCTGGTGCGTTGAGGCGCCGCGTGCCGGGACGCACGGCGGATCAATCGTCTATGCGGCCGCCGCGAGCGCCGTCTGCAACTGCGCGATATGCGCCCGCGCCTGCGTAATGACCTTGTCGGCAATGCGCTTGCGCATATTCTGCACCCGTCCCGCCGCCTCCGCCTCCAGCAGCAAAGGCGTGAGCAACTGCCGCGCCGATTCGTGGAAGCTGGACGAGATCCGGTCCAGCTGGCGGCCGATGGCCAGCTCCGCCTCCTTCAGCCGCTTCAGCAATTCCTCCTCGAAGGCCCGGCGCTTGTCGCGGATCTCGGAGCGTTTGCGCTTGCCGATATCCGAGAACCACTTGAACGCGCCCGCCAGCAGCACCGCCCCGCCGACAAAGGGCGCGGCCGGCGCAACGGCCGGCACCACCACCGCCACGCCGAACAGATAAGCCATCGTCCCCGTGCCGGCGGCCGCCACGGCGCTGCCCATCAGCGTGACATTGGCCGCCGTATCCACGGAGTTGGCGACCCGCGTGCCAAGGCGCATGCGCGGCATCAGGCGCGCCAGCGCGACATGGTGCTGGCTTACGAAAGCGCTGGAAGGGGTGAGGCGGATGTCGGACTGGAACAGCGACAAGTCATGGTTCAGCAAGTCCAGCGCTTCCTCCTTGCGCCGCACGACGCGGTCCAGCCGGCGCTCCATCACCTTGCCGAACTGTTCGCGGGCGATTTCCGACCACACTTCCTCGTCCTTCCACTGGCCCGTATCCAGACGCTCGGCGATCGCCAGTTCAATGGCGTCGCCCGCATCGTGGACCGCGTCCTCGATATCCTGCGACAGCGTGCGGCGCTCGTAGGCGATGCGCGCATCGACCAGCGCGAGCCGCTGCTGCACCTGGCGCCGCAGTTGTTCGGCCGTCGCCTGCAGGCTGTCGGCCGACGCGGCGCAGGTCAGCATGGCGCCGGCGTGTTCTTCGTATGAGGCGATGCCCTGGCTGATATTGGCCACCGCGTGCTGGACGGAGGCGTGCAGCTCGTCCTGCCCCATCAAGCCGCCATTGTAGCCGCGCGCGTGGTCCAGCAGTTCGCTGTTGCCCGTGCTGCGCCCAAAATCGGCCACGGCGTCCACCAGGCCGCGGCCCTTGACCAGCGCACGCGCCTTGTCGCCGACCACCCGCAGCAGGCGGCGCTCCTGTTCCGGCGGCAGGCCGTAAAGCTGCTCGGGCGTGAGCCTGATGTCCAGCGCCCGCGCCACGCGCTGCGCGATGGGACGCGCCTGCGATCCCTGCAGCGCCAGCAGGGGCTTCATCAGCTGGAAGGCGGAATCGCGCGCCTGGTGTTCGGTGGCCTGGCTGGCGCGGGCCAGTCCGCCCAGTGCCTGTTCCAGCGTGACCCCGGCTTCGATGGCGTTCAGCAGCACGGCCGTGAACACGGCGGACGCCTTGCCGTCGCCCGCGATTTCCGTGACGGCGGCAAATTGCGCCAGCGTCATATTGCCGTCCGCAACGGCAATCGCACCCACGGTGCGCGCGAGGGCGGAAGCAAAACTCTGGTCGGAGGAAAGGTGCTCGTCGAGCGAGCGGACGGTAACGGCAAGTTCCGGCGCGGCCGCACTTGGCGGGGCCGATGGCGTGAGGCTGGCGGTTCCGTAGTTACTATGCACATTAGTCCCCGTTCGCAATGCCGATGCTGAGATGAATTCTAACCCA
>DASWYX010000623.1:0-5051 GCA_036404755.1 Pseudoduganella sp. | reverse complement strand
AGGCCGGCTTGCCTGCCAAAGTGCCGGACAGCCACTCGGCCGAGGTGCCGTCCCAGAAATATTTCATGGCCGACGCCATATTGCCGAAGCGGGTCGGCGAGCCGACGGCCAGCGCCGAACACTCGCGCAGGTCGTCCAGTTCAACATACGGTGCGCCATCGGCGGGTACGGCAGGTTCGCTTGCTTCGGTCACTGTGGACACGGCCGGCACCGTTCGCAGGCGCGCGTCGCAGCCGGGCACGCTTTCGATGCCATGGGCGATCAATTCGGCCAGTTTACGCGTGGAGCCGTGCCGGGAATAAAACAATACGAGAATAATCAGGTTTGGTCGGTTCATCATTGTTATTATATGGCCCTTTAGCAATAAGCACGAAGAACCGCGAACAAGTCCAATAATGGTTTTAAAGTCTGCAATTACCTATGTTTCCCGTGGCTGCGGCAAGGCCGTGGCCGAGCTGCGCGCGCTGTCCTGGGCCGAAATCCGGGATCTGTTCCGCTTCGCCCGCCGTCGCCTGCGCGAGGAAAGCCTGCCCCAGGTCGCCGGCGGCCTGACCTTTACCACGGTGTTTGCCCTGGTGCCGGTGCTGACGATCGCACTGGCGATCTTCACCACGTTCCCGATGTTCAAGACCTTCCGCACGGCCCTGGAAGCGTATTTCATCCAGAGCGTGATGCCGAAGGAAATCTCGAACACCATTCTCAATTACCTTACCAATTTTGCGAGCAAGGCGACGCGCCTTTCGGCGGTGGGCGCGGTCACGCTGATGCTGACGTCGGTGGCCATGATGAGCACCATCGAGGGCGTTTTCAACCGTATCTGGCGCGTGAAGACGGTGCGGCGGCTGACCAAGCGCATTCTTGTGTACTGGGCACTGATAACGCTGGGGCCGCTGGTGGTGGGGGTGTCGATTACCTTGTCCACCCATCTGTTCTCGGCCACGACCAGCCTGGTGGGCAATATTTTCGGCGACCTGTTCTACGCGCTGCTGTCCGTGGTGCTGACGACGCTGGGCTTCACCTTCCTCTATATTTCCGTGCCGAACCGGAATGTGGACTGGCGCGATGCGCTGGTCGGCGGTGCGGTGGCGGCAATTGCCTTCGAACTGGCGAAACGCGGCTTTGCGATCTTCATTTCGCAGGTGCCGACGTATTCGAAGATTTACGGCGCGCTGGCGGCGCTGCCGCTGTTCCTGCTGTGGATTTATGTGTCCTGGCTGATCACGCTGATCGGCGCGCTGATCACGGCCGCGCTGCCGGTGGTCAAATATGAGCGCTGGTGGCACGAGGCGCCGCCGGGCGGGGCCTTTGTCGATGCGATGGCTGTGCTGAAAGTGCTGCATGAAGCGCGCGAGAAGGCCGACAATGCCCTGGTCACGTCCGCCGAAATCCGCGCCCGCACGCGGCTGGGCTTTGATGAAATGGACCTGCTGCTGGAGAAAATGCTGGCCCAGGGCTGGGTGGGCCGCGTGAAAGTGGCGCCGCCGCCGCGCGTGCAATTCGGCAAGCGCGTCAGCGAAGGCGCCGACAACTGGGTGCTGCTGGCCAATCTGGAAAAGCTGACGCTGGCCGACGTCTATCGCCTCTTCGTCTTCGGCGGCATGGCCGTGAACGCCGGCATGGCTTCCGACAGTGCCAGCGAGGACGACCGCCTCGTCAGCCAGGAAGCCTCCATGCTTGCGCGCCAGGTCGAAGACGCCGTCGAAGCCGGCCTTGGCGTGACTCTATCCGCCCATTTTGGGGGGAGCCACTAAACGCGGGCGCGCCCGCTCAAGTGCCTGAGCCCAAATGGGACTTGAGCGCGTCGAGGACCGCATCCGGTTGTTCGGACATCATCTGGTGGCCGGCATCCACGGTCACGGTGCGGGTGTGGGGCAGGGCGGCAACCAGGGCCTTCGCTGAGCGGGGCGGGGTCATCACATCCTTCGCGCCATTGATGAACAGCACGGGACATTTGACCGATTGCGCGGCGGTTTCCCCGTTGGCGTAGGCGTTGCACGCGCTGAAGTCGGTGTGGAAGAGCTGCGGCTCGCCCCGGGCCGAAATGCGCTGCATCAGGCGTTGCGACATGCCGCTGACCCAGAATCCCGGCCCCGGGCAGGACGGTTTCTGCGCCAAGGAGGAATGCGACCAGATATTGACCATGTCGATGGCGGTCTGCTCGGCGTTCCGGGCGGCTTCCAGCAGCGCGTCCGACACCTTCATCGGCCAGGTGGAGCCCAGCAGGGCAAGACTGGTCACGCGGTCGGGCGCACGGTGAGCGCTTTCCAGCGCGATCAGGGAGCCCATGCTATGGCCGACCAGGGCCGCGCGGGAGACTCCAGCGGCGGACAGCAGGGCGATCAGCCATTCGGCCAGCGCTTCGACCGTGCGCAGGGCGGGACCGGCGCTGCGGCCGTGGCCTGGCAAGTCAACGGCCAGCACGCTGAAGCCGTGGTGGGCGAGATAGCGCGACTGCAGCGCCCACACGGAATGGTCGCTCTGGGCGCCGTGGATAAAGACCACGCAGGGCAGCGCAGGATCGAAGGCCTTGCCGCCGGTGTAGCAATAGGACCCGTTCAGCAGCATGTCAGGCTCCTTTCTGCGACAGTTTCAGACCGCGCGCCAGGTCTTCGATCAGGTCGTCCACATCTTCCAGCCCGACCGAGAGCCGCATCGTGCCCTCGACGATGCCTGCCGCCGCCAGTTGGTCGGCCGGAATGCGGAAGTGGGTGGTGGAAGCAGGGTGGATGACCAGCGATTTCGCATCGCCCACATTGGCCAGGTGCGAGAATACTTTCAGGCTGTCCACGAAGCGCTTGCCCGCAGCGCGGTCGCCCTTCAGCGTGAAGGAGAACACGGCGCCGCAGCCGCGCGGCAGCAGGCGCTGGGCCAGCGCGTGGTCCGGATGGGAGTCCAGCTCCGGATAGGCAATGGATTCCACTGCCGGCTGGGATAGCAGGAATTCGACCACCTTGCGCGTGTTGGCCACGTGCCGTTCCATGCGCAGGCTCAGGGTTTCGATACCTTGCAGGATGGCGAAGGCATTATGCGGCGACATTACTGCGCCAAAGTCGCGCAAGCCTTCGCGCCGGGCGCGCAGCGAAAATGGCGCCACCGACGATTCCTCGGCAAATACCATGCCGTGGAAGCCGTCATAGGGCTCGCACAGCTCGGCGAAGCGTCCGGTGCGCTCATAAGCCGCATGCCAGTCAAAGGTGCCGCCGTCGACCAGCAGGCCGCCGATGGCCGTGCCGTGGCCGCACAGGAATTTGGTCGCCGAATGGAATACCAGGTCCGCGCCATGGTCGAAGGGGCGCAGCAGGTAGGGCGTGGTGAAGGTCGAATCCATCATCAGCGGCAGCCCGGCTTCGTGCGCGATGGCGGCGACGGACGGGATATCCAGCACGTCCAGTCCCGGATTGCCCAGCGTTTCGGCAAACAGTACCTTGGTATTGGGACGAATGGCGGCGCGCCACGCGTCGAGCGAGCGCGGGTCGACGAAGGTGGTCTCGATGCCGAAGCGCTTCAGCGTATAGGCCAGCAGGTTTTGCGAGCCGCCATACAGCGCGCGCGAGGCGACGATGTGCGAGCCGGCGCCCGCAATCGTGCACAGGCCGAGGTGCATTGCCGCCTGTCCGCTGGCGGTGGCGATGCCCGCCACGCCGCCTTCCAGCGCCGCAATGCGTTCCTCCAGCACGGCATTGGTCGGATTCGAAATGCGCGAATACACATGGCCGGCCCGCTCCATATTGAACAGCGCCGCGGCATGGTCGGAATCGCGGAAAGCGAAGGATGAGGTGAAATGGATGGGGGTGGCGCGGGCGCCGGTGGCGGGATCGGGCGTGGCGCCCGCGTGCAGCGAAAGGGTGTCGAAGCCTGGGTACTTGGGACCGCTCATGGAAACCTCGTCCGGATTTGAACTGGCGCCGATGCTACCGTGTTATCACGCCGGTGAATAGTGTTGTGTTGAATATGCTGAAAACTGGATTTTTTGCCACGCTTACGCTACATTCCGTCACAAGGCTTACAATAAAACAAAATTCATTCACAGCGGACAGGACGGCCCAAAATGAAAGTATCCGAAATCCTCCAAGTCAAAGGCAATATCCTCTACACGATCAATCCGGACCAGCCCCTCGTAGAGGCCGCCAATACGATGGCCGAGAAAGACATCGGCTCGCTGGTGGTGATGGAATACGGCGACCTGGTCGGGATGCTGACTTTCCGCGAAGTGCTGAAGGCCCTGCACGCCAACCAGGGTTCGGTCGGTGGCGGCACGGTGCGCAAGCATATGGAAGACCACCCGATTACCGTCACGCCCGATACGGAAGTGAACGAAGTGCGCCGCATCATGCTGGAAAAGCACGCGCGCTACCTGCCCGTGATGAACGCCAAGACCCTGCTGGGCGTGATTTCCTTCTACGACGTGGCACGCGCCGTGCTGGAAGCGCAGAGCTTCGAAAACCGCATGCTGAAGGCCTATATCCGCGACTGGCCGGCGGAAGAGGAAGAGAAGTCGGAAAGCTGATCCCGGCGCCGCGCCCACAAAAAAGCCACCGTCCGGTGGCTTTTTGCTTTATGCGACGCCAGCGAGCGCGTCGTTGCTCAGCCAGCCTTCCAGCGCGCTGCCCGTCATCGGGCGGGCGAACAGGAAGCCCTGGCCCAGCGGGCAGCCGAGGTTTTGCAGGATCTCGGCCTGGCGCTCGTCCTCGACGCCTTCGGCGATCACGGCCAGGCCCAGGTTGCGGCCCAGTTGCACCACCATCTCGGCGATGCTGCTGCCGCGCGCGGAATTCGTGATTTCGGTAACGAAGGCGCGGTCGATCTTCAGGCGGTCGATCTGCAGGCGCTGCAGGTAGGAGAGGGACGAGAAACCGGTGCCGAAATCGTCGATCGCGATGCTCACGCCGGTCTGCTTGATCTGGCCCAGCATTTTGATCAGCAGGTCCGGCTCTTCCATCGCCATCGATTCCGTGATTTCCAGTTCCACGAACTCCGGCGGCGCGCCCGTTTCGGCCAGCGCACGTTTCAGGGTTTCAAGGAAGAGCGGGTGGCGGAACTGCACCTGCGTC
>DASWYX010000622.1:0-16023 GCA_036404755.1 Pseudoduganella sp. | reverse complement strand
GGAACGCGCCCACGAAACCCTCGTCGCCAACCTGCAATTCGCGGCCGACCAGTTCGCCCCGCTTGGCATCGACGTGCTGATCGAGCCGATCAATACCTATGACATCCCCGGCTATTTCCTGACCGGCAGCCGGCAAGCCCTGCAGATCCTGGCCGACGCGGACCGCCCCAATCTCGGCTTGCAATTCGACATCTACCACATGCAGCGCATGGAAGGCGAATTGAGCAACACGATACGCGCTGCCTTGCCGCATATCCGCCACATCCAGTTTGCCGACTCGCCCGGCCGCCATGAACCGGGCACCGGCGAAATCAATTTTCCTCACCTGTTCAAGCTGCTCGATGAAATCGGCTACGCGGGCTGGGTGAGCGCCGAATACCTGCCGTCCGCCGCGACCGAAGACAGTTTGGGCTGGCTGCCACAGCCCGTTAAAAAAACCTCCTGAGCCGCGCGCCACTGCCGCGCTTTCCGCCGCATAATTTGCGTTCGCGCAAGCGTGTCCCGTCTGCGGCGGCGCAAGATGGGTTCTCTGTCAAGGAGGTGCCATGCGTCCCGTCGTCCTGCTCACCCTGGTGCTGGCCCTGGCTGGCTGTGCAGCCCCGAATGCGCGCCTGGCCCAGGTGCGCGAACTGGCCGACGATGCGCCCAAGCTGGCTGCCTTCGCCGACCTGAGCGCGCGCTACCGCGACACCTACCAGCGCGAGCAGCCCTACCTCTCGCCCGAAGCCGACCAGCGCGAACGGGCGATCGATGCCAGGCGGCGCGAAGCCTATCCCGATTTCATCGCCCTGCATGACGCCGTCACCGCCTACCTGCACGCGCTGGGCGCGCTGGCCGGCAAGGGGCAGTTCGATTTCCAGGGCGAGACCAGGGCGCTGGCGGATGGCATCAAGGCCTGGCCCGGCACCGGCCTGGAAGAGCGCCACGTGAACGCCTATAGCCGCCTGGCGCGCCTGCTGGTCAGGTACGCCGGCATCCGCGAACAGG
The DNA here is from genome assembly GCA_036404755.1 of Pseudoduganella sp. GTDB lineage: Bacteria > Pseudomonadota > Gammaproteobacteria > Burkholderiales > Burkholderiaceae_D > Rugamonas. The sequence goes on along the minus strand of DASWYX010000622.1, from coordinate 15,036 downwards.
ACAAGGCCGTGCAAGCCATGCTGCGCGAAGGCTACGAGCCGATGCAGGATTCGCTGGATGCGATGGATACCCTGCTGCGCTACTTCAACAAGAACCACGATAACGAGCAGCGCATCGTGCTCGGCATGCTGGAAGTGGAAATCCCCTACTCCTCCGCGCCCAAGGACCGCCTGCTGGCGGCGCTGGCCAGGTCGCACCAGCAGGAAAAGATCCAGGAATACCGGCTGCTGGGCCTGCGCCACACCTTGGCCGCCCGCCACGTCGAGGACCTGCGCGCCCGCCACGCCGCGTTGTACCGGGAACTCGATCCCGCGCCCGCCGCCGCCCCCGTCACCGCCGCCCTGCAAGGAAACCGACCATGAGCCAGACCGCCAACCTGCCGCATGACCTCGAAACCCTGGCCGACAGCCTGTCCGCCTGCGCGGACGAACTGCACTCGCGCCTGATGCGCGCGCTGCGCCGCCAGCAGCCGATGCAGGGCGGCCTGACGCAGGCCGCCGCCCAGGCCCTGTTCGAAAACGAGGTGGCGCTGCGCCAGCATGCCAACAGCCTGTATGTGGACGCCGCCACCGTCACGCTGCGCAATATGGGCGCCACGCGGCAGGAGTTGCTGGACCTGGCGGCGCAGGCGCGCCTGGCCATCCGCCGCATCGACGTGATGAAGGACCTGGCCGGCATCAGCGCCGACCTGCTGGCGGTGGCCGCCGCCGTGGCCGGCATGAAGCCCGACCAGCTCGTCACGCCACTGCAAAGCCTGAAAGTCCACCTGGCTGCACTGCATAAGGACAGGAGTGCATAAACTCCGCAGCAGGCATACAATGGTCTTCCGGACAACAATACCTTCGGAGACCTGCCATGGCGCAACTCACCCCCTACCTGACGTACGGCGGCAATTGCAAGGAAGCGTTCGAGTACTACAAGCAGCACATCGGCGCGACCGACGTCATGGTCATGCCCTTCCGCGGCTCTCCGGCGGAAGCGGACGTGCCGGAAGACTGGCGCGACAAGACCCTGCATGCCTCCCTGAGCGTAGGCGGCAGCCCGCTGATGGCCTCCGATTGCCCACCCGGCTACCCGTATGAAGGGATGAAAGGGGTCTCCGTCGTGCTGAATGCGTCCTCGGATGCTGAAGCGAAACGCTGGTTCGACGCGCTGGCGCAAGGCGGCACGATCACGATGCCGCTCGGCCAGACCTTTTGGGCCAGCAGCTTCGGCATGGTCACCGACCAGTTCGGCGCTCCGTGGATGGTCATGCACGAAGGTACGCAAAACCAGTAATTCTGCCCGCAGGGGGTCGCCATGAACGGATTGACGCCTGAACAGCTTGCGTCATTGCAGGCAGCTCTGGAGCAGCGCAAGGTCGCGCTGCTGAACCAGCTCGGCGACCGCGTCGAGGGCATCATCACGCGTGCCCCGGCGGTCGAGGAAATCGAAACGTCGCCGGCCGACAGCGCCAGCAACCGTACCCTGAACCAGCTGGAGCTGGAGGCGGACGAGCACAAGCTGAACCAGCTCAGTTGCATCCGTCACGCGCTGGCCAAGATCGAGGACGGCAGCTATGGCCTGTGCGAGAACTGCGATGCCGAAATCCCGTTTTCGCGCCTGAACGCCAGGCCGGAGGCGGGGCTGTGCATTGCGTGCCAGACGCGGCTCGAAAAGGCGATCCGTTAGCGCACGGCGGCTCAGAGAAGCGAGACATGGGCTATAAGACGATTCTTGTGCATGCGGATGAAGCGCCCCCTTCGGCGGCGCGCATCCTGCTCGCGGCCGAACTGGCGCTGCGCGAGGGCGCGCACGTGATTGGCGTGGCGACCACCGGCATTTCGCGCTTCCTGTACCCCGGCGAAACCGTGGATGAACAGGATATGAACCTGATGCGCCACCTGGATGTGCTGCGCGAGCGGGCTGCCCAGGCGCTGGCCGAATTCACGCCGCGCCTGCGCCACGTGGGCGTGCAGTCGTTCGAGCAGCGCGTGCTGGACGACGAAGCGGGCGCCGGCATCAGCCTGATGGCGCGCCACGCGGACCTGGTCATCATCGGCCAGTCCGGGGCCAACCAGCGCGGCGTGCCCGACGTGCCGGCCGAAGTGCTGAGCGGAGCCGGCCGGCCGGTGCTGATCCTGCCCTATGAGGCGCGCGCCACGTCGGCCATTGCGGTCGATTCGGCGGGCGTCGCCAGCCCGGGTGCGCCGCTGCCGGGCCGCCATATCCTGGTGGCGTGGAACGCCAGCAAGGAAGCGGCGCGCGCGCTGGCCGACGCCCTGCCCTTCCTGCAGCGCGCGGACAGCGTGACACTGGCGATTTTCGATGCGGACGAGCGCCCCGGCATCTACGGCGATGCGCCAGGCAGCGAAGTGCAGGCGTGGCTGGAACGCCACGATGTGCGCGCGCAAATCGTCACTGAACAGACGGAACGCCAGGGTTTGCTGAAGCGCCCCGGCAATACGGGCGACGCCCTGCTCGCCATGGCGGGCGAGCGCGACTGCGACCTGCTGGTCATGGGCGCTTACGGACATTCACGCTTCCGCGAATCCCTGCTGGGCGGCGTCACGCGCACGGTGCTCGATGCGATGCACCTGCCCGTGCTGATGTCGCACTAGCCTTCGGATTGCCAGGGCAGGCTGCGGATTTTCGCCACCTGGCGCTGCGCCAGCCATTTCCATACCTGCAGCGCATCGTCCTGGCCGCAGGACATGTGGCGCGGACTGGCCAGCGCGATCTCGCAATCGCGGTCCGACCATTCCTCGAAGCGGATGGCGCCATCCTGCGCCACTTCCACCTGGTACATCAGGCCATCGTCATAGCCGAACTTGAGCGTCGCCGACCCGGGCGAGCCGTCGGCTGCGGTCGACTTGCCGCCATAGACATCCGCCAGGGCCGCTACCAGCTGGGCTTCCGTCGGCGCCGAAACATCGCGGCCGTCCGGCCGCGTAAGCACTACCCATGCCTGTGTCATTGACGCTCTCCTTCATCAAAAAGCGCGCGCATCTTCTGGCAGATAATGTACTTGTCAGCACCAAGGAGCTGTTGATCTGCGTCTAGCCTACCGCTGACTTTATTGTAGCAACTCTCGTTGCCGGCGCACCTTTAGTTACAGGCACTGTAAGCGGAGAGCAACAATGCTCAGACCCAGTTGGGGACGGATACCGGATTGAAATCCTTCCAGTCGCGGTTCTCGATATGGCCTTCGGCGCGTTCGATGTGATGGGTGCCCAGCTGGCGGAAGATGTCGATGGCTTTCTGTTCGGACTGGTCGTCCACCGCCACGGCCACCATCATGCCGCCGCGCCGCGGCTCGACTTCGTTGGCCCGGCTGCCGTCTTCCTGCTCGCCGGCTTCCTTCATGTGGGAAAAACTGTACAGCGAACCGACGTGGGCGCCGACCAGGCCGCACAGTACCGGCCCCAGCGGCCCCGTGACCGGCACCGTGGCCGCGCCGACGGCAGCGCCGATCGCCCCGCCGGTCGCCATGCCCTTCGCCGCGCCTTCCGGCGTTTCCTTGGCGCCCGGCGAATTGATGTGGTCACCGCCGATGGGCGTCACCGCGTGCTGGCCGGCATCGCTGACGAAGAAATTGCTGATGCGGTCGTCAGGAAAACCGGCGGCCACCAGGGCTTCACGGGCACGGTCGGTTTCTTCCTGCAATTGGAAATGGGCTCCTATGATCTTGCTCATGATGTTCTCCTGCCAGAGTGAAAAACGCCACCAGCTTGCCGCGCGGGGCAGCGCTGCACCGTACGCGGACGCACACACCGCTTTTCGCCGGCTGGGCCGTATAATAAAAATTCCGACAAAGATGCCACTTTGCTATGAGTCGCTTCTATAACGAAAGTTCGGACGAGGTCCAGACGGCGCCGCCGCCGTCGGCCATTGGCATGTCCGAGCTGCTGGACGGCCATCCGGTGGCGACTTTCGTGATCGGCATGGATCATGTGGTGCGGCACTGGAACAAGGCGTGCGAACACTTGCTGGGCTGGAGCACGGACGAGATGGTGGGCACGCGCAAGCACTGGCAGGCTTTCTACAGCAAGCCCCGTCCGCTGCTGGCGGACCTGATCGTCTCCGGCGTCGATCCGTCCCAGGACGAGTACTACCGCGGCAAGCACACCCGCTCCCCCCTGATCGCCGGCGCCTATGAGGCGGAAGACTTCTTCCCGAACATCGGCGAGGCCGGCCACTGGCTGCAATTCACTGCCGCGCCGCTGCGCGGCCGCAACGGTGAACTGGTGGGCGCCATCCAGAGCCTGCGCGACGTGACCGAGCGGCGCGTGGCGGAAAACGCACTGCGCCGCGCGCACGACAGCCTGGAACATACGGTTCACAAGCGCACCGCCCAATTGGCCGAAGTGAACGGCAAGCTGGAAGAAGATATCCGCCAGCGCCAGACCGTGGAGGACGAGCTGCGCCGGCGCAACCTGGAACTGACAGCGCTGAACGAGCAGCTGGGCATGGCGCAGCAGCAGCTGGTGCAGTCGGAAAAGATGGCCTCCATCGGCCAGCTAGCGGCCGGCGTGGCGCACGAGATCAACAATCCGATCGGCTATATCTTTTCCAACTTCGGCACGCTGCAGAATTACCTGGATAATCTGTTCGCCATGCTGGACGCCTACCAGCAGGCCGAAGGCAGCATCGCGTCGCCTGAAGTGGCCGAACGCCTGCGCGGCATGCGCCAGCAGGTGGAGCTGGCCTTCCTGCGCGAAGACATTCCCTCGCTGATGGAGGAATCGCGCGAAGGCATCGTGCGCGTGCGCCACATCGTGCAGGACCTGAAAGATTTTTCGCGCGTGGACAGCCGCCAGGACTGGGTCTGGGCCAACCTGCACCAGGGCATCGACTCCACGCTCAACATTGTCAGCAACGAAGTCAAATACCGGGCCGAGGTGCTGCGCGAATATGGCGACATACCGGACATCGAATGCCTGCCCCTGCAGCTGAACCAGGTGGTGATGAACCTCATCGTCAACGCGGCCCACGCGATCGGCGACCGCCAGCGCGGCTGCATCACGCTGCGCACCGGCCGCGCCGGCGACCAGGTCTGGCTGAGCGTGAGCGACAATGGCTGCGGCATCGCGCCGGAAAACCTGGGACGCATCTTCGACCCCTTCTACACCACCAAACCGGTCGGCAAGGGCACGGGGCTGGGGCTGTCGCTGGCCTACGGCATTGTGCAGAAGCACAAAGGCCGCATCGAGGTGGAGTCCGAGCCCGGCAAGGGCACGACCTTCCGCATCACCCTGCCCATCCGCCACGATTACGCGAACGACAAGGAGCCCGGCCAATGAATTCCGCCGTCCCACTGCCCGCCGACGCCGCCGTACAGACCCTGCTGTGCGTGGACGACGAGCCGAACATCCTGTCGTCGCTACGCCGCCTGTTCCGCGGCAAGGGTTACCGCGTGCTGACCGCCGAAAGCGGGGCCGAGGGCCTGAAGGTGCTGGAAGGCGAAAACGTGGACCTGGTGATTTCGGACATGCGCATGCCCGAGATGGACGGTGCGCGCTTCCTGGCCCAGGTGCGCCAGCGCTGGCCCGATACGATACGCCTGCTGCTGACCGGCTATTCCGATATCCAGTCCATCCTGGACGCCATCAACTGCGGCGAGATTTACCGCTACATCACCAAGCCCTGGGACGATAACGACATCCTGCTGGTGGTGCGGCACGCGCTGGAACGGCATGCGCTGGAAGCGCTGGCGCGGCGCCAGCATGAGGAGCTGGTGGTGCTCAACCGCACGCTGGAACAAAAGGTGGAGGAACGCACGGCGCGCCTGAAGAACAACTTCCTTACCACGATCAAGATCCTGTCCGGCATCGTCGAGATGCGCGGCAGCAGCCTGCCCGGCCACGCGCGCCAGGTGGCCGACCTGGCGCGCAAGATCGCCGTCCAGCTCAAGTTGGAAGCGAAGGAAACCCAGGACGTGTTCATTGCCGCCCTGCTGCATGACCTGGGCCGCATCGGCTTCAGCGACGACATGCTGCATACGCCCGTCACCGTGATGCAGGGCGAGAAGCTGGCCCAGCACCGCAAGCATCCCCTCTACGCCGAACACTTGCTGATGCCGCTGGAAGACTTGCGCGGCGTGGCCGCCATCCTGCGCTCGCAGATGGAGCGCTTCGACGGCAATGGCCATCCGGACCGCCTGATCGGCTTTGCCATCCCGCTGGGCGCGCGCATCCTGGCCCTGGCGGCCGACTACTACAACCTGCAGCAGGGCGCGCTGGTGCAGCGCCACGTGCGCGCCGAGGAAGCCAAGTCCCTGATCCTGGACGCCAGCGGCAAGCGCTACGACCCGGCGGTGGTGATGGCCTTCCGCCAGGTGGTCGATGGCGGCGTGGCGCTGGGCGAAGAGCAGAACGGCATCGAGCTGCTGTCCGGTGAACTGATGCCGGGCATGGTGCTGGCGCGCGACCTGGTCAGCCGCGATGGCCTGATGCTGCTGGCCGCCGACCACGTGCTCGATGCGCGCATGATCCAGCAGGTGCAGGACTTCGAGAAAAAGAGCGGCGCGCGCCTGCCGATCTGGGTCAGGCCCCGCCATTGACCGGCAGGTTCACGGTAAACGCCGTGCCCTTGCCCGGTTCCGAAATCACGTCGATATGGCCGCCGTGGCGATTGATGATGCCGTAGGAAAGTGAGAGGCCCAGCCCCGTGCCGCTGCCCACCGGCTTGGTGGTAAAGAAGGGTTCGAAGATGCGCTTCAGGTGCTCGGGCGCGATGCCGACGCCATTGTCCTGGACGCGCACCCATACCCAGTCGTCGCGCGTGCCGGTAATGATGCGGATGACGCCCTGCTCCACGACCGCCTGGCCCGCGTTGACCAGCAGGTTCATGAACACCTGGTTCAGCTGCGACGCCAGGCAGCGCACCAGCGGCAGCTTGCCGTAATGCTTTTCCACCCTGGCCTTGAACTTCAGTTCGTTGGCGACGATGTTCAGCGTGCTGTCCAGGCCCTTGTGCAGGTCCGCCATCTGCCAGTCCGTTTCGCCCACATGGGAAAAATCCTTCAGCGACTGCACGATGTCGCGCACGCGGCGCAGGCCGTCCAGCGATTCGCGCACCAGCGCGCGCGCATCCTCCTTCAGGAAATCCAACTCCGCATTCTGCAGCACCGGCGCCACCCTGGCTTCCAGCGCCGGCTGGCCGGCCACCGCCTGCTGGTAGCTGTCAATCACCGTGAACAGGGTGGCGAGATAGGACGCCATCGTGCCCATATTCGAATTGACGAAACCGACCGGATTGTTGATCTCGTGCGCGATGCCGGCCGCCAGCTGGCCGATGGACGCCATCTTCTCGGCCTGCAGCAGCTGTTCATGCGCTTCCCGCAGCTTGACGATCAGTTCGCGCTGTTCATCCTCCATCTGCTTGCGGCCCGTGATGTCGGTCAGCGAACCGATCACTTCCAGCGGCGCGCCGGCTTCGTCGCGGATCAGGCGCAACTGGTCATGCATCCACAGGTAGTGGCCGTCGGCGGTGCGGAAGCGGTATTCGTAGACGCGCTCCCCTTCCGTGAACAGCATGGCCAGGCTGGAGAAGATGCTGGGCGCATCGTCCGGGTGAATATGGTCGAACCAGAAGTTGGGATCGGCCACCATGTCTTCAGGACGGTAGCCCAGCACATTCTGGGCATTGTTGCTGACGAAGGTCAGCTTGAAGTCGCCCGAGGGCACGGTGGCGTAGATGATGGCCGGCGTGTTGTCGACCAGGTACTGCAGGCGCTGCAGGGGCGAAGCCGGTTCGCTGGCCCGGGCCGGGGTGTCGGAGCTGATGAATTCGAATTCGTCAAACTCCATGGCCGGTCTACCAGTTGGCCCAGGCGTAGGAACGCGATGGCACGGGGATGCGGAACAGCGCCGGCTCCGGTTCCGGCGGCGGCGGGGCCGGCATCCATTCGCGCGGATCGACGCGGTAGTACTTCTGCAGCTCGCCGAACAGCGCGCCGTGGCGCTCGGCCAGTTGCCAGGGTTTTTCGAAGAAGGTTTCGGTGGCGACGGCAAAGAATTCGGCCGGGCTGGTGGCGCCGTAATGGTCCATCACGCTGTCGTGGCGGCCGAAGTAGGCGTCGCGGCGCAGAGCGTCGAAGTCGCGCTGCAGTACCTGCGACCAGCTGCGGTAGCTTTCCTGGCTGCCCAGGTAGGGCGCGCCATTGTTCGAGCCCGATTCGCTGTCCAGCTGGTGGGCGAATTCATGCAGCACCACGTTATGGCCATCCGACCAGTCCTCGGCGCCGCGCCGCACATCGTCCCAGGACAGCACCACGCGGCCATCCTGCCACGATTCGCCCAGCATCTGCTGGCGCGTGTCGGTGACCACGCCGCCCGGCCCCACTTCCTGGCGGCCGGCGACAAAGACGCCCGGATACAGCAGGATGGTGTGCAGGGCCGGATAGACTTTGCTGGGACGGTTCAGCAGCAGCAGGCAAGCCTGGGCCGCGATGGTGACGCGCATTTCCTCGGTCACCTCGAGGTCGAGGCAGCCGACGATTTTTTTCTGGTGCAGGAACTGGATGACGAGGCGCTGCAACTGCTGCTGCAAGGCGGGCGGCATGCGGCGGTAGACGGGAAGATTGCGTTCGAGGATGGCCAGCGCGGAAGGCGGCAAAGGACGGGCGAGGGCCCGCTTCAGGGTCCAGCGCGGATACCAGAACGGCGCGGAGAACACCAGCGCCGTCAGCGTCAACCAGATCAAAGCTTCCATAGAGGCCGTCCATAACAGAACACGTCCGCCACAGATGAGGCTGTGTGCCGGCATTTCAATACCGGCAATGGAAGCTTACACCTTTAGCTCAGGGCTGTGCTTTCTGTTGTGATGCGGGAGCGCCGAACAGGGCAGCCACCAGCGGGTCGCGCGTGACCGGACCGCGATTGACGCGGATTGCATAGTGGGTGTCGTCGGCCAGGATGTGGAAGTGGCGGCCACTGCCGGCCATGCTCTGCTCACGCAGGCTGGGACGTTCCTTGCGCGGAGGTGCGCCTTCACGCTTGGGCTGGGCGATCGCGGCCAGGAAGGCCTTGACGCGTTCGGCATCCGGGGTCAGCTGATAGACGGCCTTGCCCAGGTAGGTGGCGGTGCCTTCAATATAGCGAGCCAGTTCGATGACGCCGGCGTCGCGCAGGTCGCGGATGTATTTGCGGGCGCCCGACGGCGAGAATTTGAGGAACCAGGCGATTTCATCGGCCAGCATTTCGTGGTTTTGCAACTCGGCGATCAACTTTTGCATGTTCTCGATGCGGCGCAGGGTTGCAGACGTCGAGCGGACGCGCTCGATCGGGGCCAGTGACAGGGCTTTACGTTCGGTCACGGGACCGGGCCTTTCGACCAGAGCCAGGCGCGGACGGGAGAGGGCCGCGGCGGGGGACAGCTCCTGGCGGGCTGCCGCTGCTTCTGCGGGGGTCACATCGTTTGCTTCTCTGATTGCATGCATTTGAACACTCCTTATAACGATCCAGGATGCGGAAATCACTGGGGTCCAGAATGCCGTCCGGAGTGCTCATCGGTCTGTGCGGCAACGAACATAAAAGCTTTTTACCATTTATTTTTTGATAAGCCGGCAGGTGGAGCAGGCTGTGTGCGCGCCCGAACAGAAGGCCCGGCATACCCGGCTTTATGCTGAGAGCACTTCATCCATGACTTTTCCGAGAGGACCGAACCATGAAGACAACGATTCTCCTGGCCCTGCTGGCCATGATTGGCCTGACGGCCTGCGAAAAGACGGTGACCAATAACCCGCCGCCGGCGACGGTGGAAAAACACGTGCCGACTCCGGTGCCGGTGCCGACGCCGGTGCCGGGTCCTCCGGGCCCGGAAGGCCCGAAAGGTGAACCGGGCGCACCGGGCAAGCCGGGCGGCGATACCACCATCGTCGTGCCGCCGGCTGAAAATCCGCCGCCGAACCGCTGATCCGGCGTCCCGCGCCACCCTTTTCCCCGCCCGCGCGGCGGGGCTGCAAATCCACGCACCCCGCCTCGGCGGGGTGTGTTATTTTCTATATAGAAATAAAACGGTTGCAAAAAAACTACAATCTTTTTAAAATGCTAGTCCTTTGTGCGCTGCCGCACAAAAGACGGGAAGTTACATCCCATAAACTGATCCCACACAGCAAGTCTCCGCTGGGAACAGTGGAGTGGCGGGCGCCACCCGCTTACACCAGTCACTCAACACATCGGGAGTTTTCTAGTGAATAACATCAAGAAGATCGCCATTGCCGCCGCCCTGCTGGGCACCACCGTCGCAGCATCGGCACAAGAAGTACCCACCATCAACCCTAACTGGTATGTGCAAGGCGCCATCGGCATCATGCACCCGGACAAGGACTGGAACGGCCTGAGCAATGACAAGGCCTACGGTCTGCGCGTCGGCAAGCCGCTGAACGAGAACATCGACATCCAGGCTGGCTACACCTGGGGCCTGTCCAGCGAAACCGGCAAGTCCTACAAGCAGGAAACCCTGGGCGTGGACGCGCTGTACTTCTTCTCGCGCAAGACCTTCCGTCCCTTCGTGCTGGTTGGCGTTGGCGCTGAGCGCGACACGCTGGCCCCTGGCATCACTTCGGACCGCGCACGCCGCACTTCCCCATACATCAGCGCCGGCCTGGGCTTCCAGTCGGTAATCAACGACCGCTGGTCCTTCCAGGCTGACGTGCGCAATGTGCACGGCTTCCTGCGCGGCGACGAGTTCCGCCCATCCAAGTCGAACAACCAGTACCTGATGTTCGCCCTGAACTACGCGCTGGGCCCGACCCCGCAGCCGCCTGCCCCGCCGGCACCGGCGCCAGTGGTTGCTCCGGAACCGGCACCGGCTCCGGCACCGGTCGCTCCGCCGCCACCACCAGCACGCTTCGAAAAAGTGACGATGTCGGCCACCGAACTGTTCGCCTTCGACAGCGCCAAGCTGGCTCCGAACCAGCCGAAGCTGGATGACATGGCCAAACTGCTGAACGACAATCCGTCCATCAGCGGCATCACCATCACCGGCTACACCGACCGCATCGGTTCGGACAAGTACAACCAGAAGCTGTCCGTGCAGCGCGCCAATTCCGTCAAGGCTTACCTGGTGGGCAAAGGCGTGAGCGCCGACCGCCTGACCGCACAGGGCAAGGGCAAGTCGAACCCGATCGTCGCTTGCGACGGCAAGATGAAGCGTCCTGAGCTGATCAAGTGCCTGGAACCGAATCGCCGCGTGGAAGTCGAACAGATCACCATCGAACGTAAAGTTCAGTAAAGTGATCCGCACAGGGGACGACGTCCCCTGACCGCAGCAGATGGGCGCCTCGTGCGCCCATCGGCATTTGGAGGGGCGAAAATGCATTTCAGAAATTTCTCGCGCAAGCTGATCCGTGTCGGTATCTGCTCCATCACCGAATGGTTCGAGCACCGCGCCAGCAGCAAAGGCGCCGCCCTCGCCTTCTACACCCTGTTTTCCCTCGCCCCCATCCTCGTGCTGGTGATTGCCATTGCCGGCCTGTTCTACGGCCAGGAAGCGGCGCGCGGCGAACTGTTCTTCCAGCTGCGCGGCCTGGTCGGCAGCGGCGGCGCGGAAGCGATCCAGCTGGTGCTGGCCGGCGCCCACAACAAGGACCAGGGCCGGCTGGCCACGCTGATCGCCGGCGCCCTGCTGCTGTTCGGCGCCACCAGCGTGTTTGCCGAACTGAAGACCAGCCTGGATGAAATCTGGCAGCTGCCGCCTTTGACCAAGGGCACGCTGTGGGACACCATCCGCACCCGCCTGCTGTCCTTCGGCATGGTGCTGGTGCTGGGCTTCCTGCTGATGGTCTCGCTGGTGGTCAGCGCCGCGCTGGCCCTGCTGGAAAAGATCATGCACGGCTACTGGCAGGGGTGGGCCGCCGTGCTGACGGTGCTCAATCACGCGATCAGCTTCCTCGTCATCGCCGCCCTGTTCGGCGTGATCTACAAGATGCTGCCGCGCGTGCGCCTGTCCTGGTACGACGTGGTGATCGGCGCGCTCGGCACGGCCGCCCTGTTCACGCTGGGGAAATTCGCGATTGGTGCCTATATCGGCAACAGCGGCGTGACGGACAGTTTCGGCGCCGCCGGTTCCCTGATTGCCGTGCTGCTGTGGGTATACTACTCGGCCCAGATCTTTTTCCTGGGCGCCGAATTCGCCCGCCAGTACGCGCTGCAACTGGGCAGCCTGCGCCACCGCAGCGATCTGCCGCGCTGACTAATCGCCCAGCAACTCCGCCACCACTTCCATCCCTTCCAGCTTTTCGGCGACGGCGCGGATGATCACCGTTACCGGCACGCCCAGCAGCAGCCCCCACACGCCCCACAGCCAGCCCCAGAACAGCAGGCTGACGAACACCGCGGCCGCATTCATGCGCGCGATGCGTCCCGTCATCAGCGTGGCCACCAGCAAACCCACCAGCGTGGCGATCGCCAGCGAGGCGCCCATCACCAGCAGCACCGGCGGCAGCGATTCGAACTGCAGATAAGCGATCAGGCCCGTGGCCAGCGCCGTCAGCAGCGGGCCGAAGTAAGGCATCACGTGCAGCAGGCCGGCCATGATGGCCCAGGCGCCTGCGTTGTCGAGGCCGATCCACATGAAGGCGCCCCAGGTGAGCATGGCCAGCAAGCCATTGGTCACCAGCAGCATGAACATATAGCCCTGGATCGATGCGCTGATGTCTTCCAGGATCTGCACCGTGATGCGCTTCTTCGATAGCGAGGGCCCGGTCAGCTTGACCAGCTTGCGCTTGAAGATGTCGCCGGACAGCAGCAGGAAGTACACGAGGAAGGCCACCATCGTGGCCTGGCTGAGGAAGGCCGTCAGGCCGCGCGAACCGGCCCAGACCCAGTCGATGACCTTGATGCTGCCGCCCTCGTTCGTCACCGTCACCGCCTTTTTCGGCGCCTTGCGCAAGGCGCCTGTCGTGGCTTGCTCCAGTTCGTTCGCAACGGCCTGGATGCGCTCCAGCGCGCCGCCGCTGGCGCCGGTGGTCGAAGCCAGCAGGCGCGACAGCTTGTGGCCCGCGGCGGGAATCTCTTCGACGATATTGGCGAATTCACCCTGCACTTTTTGCGCCACCACCGCCATGCCGCCAAGCAGCGCAATGGTGACCAGCGTGGTGCCGAAGGCGCGCCGGATATGCCAGCGCTCCAGCCAGCACACCAGCGGATTCAGGGTATAGGCGATAAGAATGCCCAGCAGCAGGGGCACAAGGAAATTGCGTCCCCACTGCAGGGCATACAGAAAGGCGACCGTGGCAATGATGCCCAGCGCCAGCCCGCGTGCGTCGACATGCAACGGGATGCGTTGCTCGCCGTTCAGCTCCTCGGGCAGGTCCATGGCGCCGGGCCGTTCATGCGATTACTTGACGCGGATATCGTTCTTCACCGATTTCACGCCGTTCACGCCGCGCGCAATTTCGCCCGCTTTCGTGATGTCGGCCGGCTGGGCGACAAAGCCGCTCAGCTGCACGGTGCCCTTGAAGGTTTCCACATTGATTTCGGTGGCCTTCAGGGTCGGTTCATTGATGATGCTGGCCTTCACCTTGGCGGTGATGGCGGCATCGTCGATATACTCGCCGGCGCTCTCCTTGGTCGGGGTCGATTGACAGCCGACCACACCGAACACGGTAGCGGCAGCAAACACAGCCATTGCAATATTGCGGGCGATTTTCATGGTGCTTCTCCTAGGTTGTAGAGTGGTTAGTCGCCTTGCGACATTGCCTAGTGTCCAGCTAAATGCCCGCTCTTTCTGTTCGCTGCCGAACATAAATATCACGGTGCGGCATCGCACAGACCCCGTTGTGCCGGATGACTATGCTGGCTACACATCATTCTGGAGGACATTAAATGAAATCGACTACCACCCTGGCAGCGATGATGCTCGCAGTCGCTGCTCTGACCACCGGCTGCGCAAGCAACAATTATCCGCAGTCGACCGACTACTCGACCCGCGCGGACGCTTCCACTTACGGCACCATCGACTCGATCCAGGTTGTGCGCGTCGACGACTCCACCAGCGGTGCAGGCGCCGTAGCAGGCGGCCTGATCGGCGCGCTGGCCGGTAACCAGATCGGTTCCGGCTCGGGCCGCACCGCAGCCACCGCGGCGGGCGCCATTGGCGGCGCCGTCGTGGGCAACCAGATCGAAAAGAACCGCAATGCACCGCACGAGATGTACCAGATCAGCGTGCGCATGGATAACGGCGACTACCGCACCGTGAACCAGGACAGCATCTATGACCTGCGTGTTGGCAGCCGCATCCGCATGGTCGACGGCCGCATTTATCGTTACTAAAGGAGATCGACTATGGGAACCATTCTGCTGATCGTGCTGGTCCTGCTGGTGATCGGCGCACTGCCCACCTGGTCGTACAGCCGTAACTGGGGTTATGCCCCCAGCGGCCTGGTCGGCCTTATCGTTGTGATCTTGCTGGTTCTGCTACTGACCGGCAGACTGTAGACCCGCGGGGGCGCTGCGGCGCCCCTTCCCTTTTTTAATTCCAGGAGACTGACATGAAACGGACCATCTTTCTCGGCGCCGTGCTGGCAGCTGCCCTGTGCAACGCTTACGCCCAGGTGACGCCGCCCGAAATCGCGCGCCAGCAAAAGCAGGAAATTCGACATGGCGATCCGGCCCGCTGGTATAAGGCCGACCGCACGCAGAGAGCCGAAATGGCCACGCTGCGCAAGGAAATCAATGCCGCACTGCGCGAAGCGCTGCAGGCGTGCAAGCAGGCCCACGCCGGGCCGAAGAGCGAATGCGTGCGCGACGCGCGCGCCACCTACCAGGATGACATGGCGAACATCCGTGAAATCCATATGGCTTCCAAGGATTTGTCGAAGACGTATGAAACCAGCGGCCGATAACTGAGCTCGCACGGCGGATCGATGATCCGCCCTACGCCGCACGATGGGTTGAGGCCCGCAGGGCTGTAGGGCGGATCATTGATCCGCCGTGCATTCTCAGTCAGCGGCCGCTGGTCTCGTAGGTCCTGGACAGATCCCTGGAAGCCATATGGATTTCGCGGATGTTCGCCATGTCATCCTGGTAGGTAGCGCGCGCGTCGCGCACG
>DASWYX010000621.1:0-4481 GCA_036404755.1 Pseudoduganella sp. | reverse complement strand
GCGCGAGCGCCACAATGCCCCAGAAGCCGCTGCGCTTCCAAGTATGTTCGAACGTGGAAAGCGGCATCGTCATGCGCCGCGTGGTTCCCGAGCGCAGGATCACTTCACCGCTGTCGAGGTCATATCCGATGACGACTGCGTAATGCCATTTCGGCATGATCGGCAAGCTCAGGTTTTGCAATACCAGGACGGGATGTCCGGCATCAAGCTCTGCCAGCAGTGCGTCCAGACGCGGCTCGATCGGCGCGGCCAATGCGCCATGCTGGCGCGCGGCAGCAATCATTTCGAGCTGCAGGCTGCCTTCACGGCCCGGCAGGTAGACCTCGGGCACCAGCGCATCGGGTGACGCGTCGATCCCGGCCGCGCCGAGCGCCATCGCCAGTGCGGCGGGACCGCACTGATAACGCTCCTGCGCATAGAACGGGGTGGCGCCCAGTTCCTGCAAGCGCGGGCCACTGTGCGGCGCCGCGAGCAGCGCACGGGTCTGGGTCGCGCAGCCTGCCAGCAGCAGGAGCACCGCCACTGCGGCCAGCAGACGCTTTGTCATTAGTGACGTACCGAGCGGGTGAACGGGTAGACCTTGGTCAGGCCGAGGATGTCCGTGACGAGCAGCACCACGAAGATCAGCACCAGGGCGCCGACCAGGCCATCGCCGCCGGCGGGCAGCGCGTCGACTTGCTGTGCCAGGGCCGCAGCCTCGTCATCGCTCAGTGCGGCCACGCGGGCCTGTGCCGCTTCCGGAGCGATGCCGTTGCTTTCCAGTGCCGCCTGGACGTCGGCGCGTTGCAGCGCGCTGGACAGGCGGGCACGCGCTTGTGCACCTGCGTCGGTCGCCGCGATCTGCGCGGTGCTGACCATGGCTGCCTGAGCGCTTTGTTGAAGGCCGACCGCCACGAAGGCTGTCAGAAGGAAATGGACGAAGAGTTTTTTCATTGTGGTCTCCTTGGGAAAAGGAGCCGAAGTTTATCCGAGGATAAATTTCCGCGACGCACGATTAGCATTTGCGCACCAGTCGCCCAGTCGCCCAGTCGCCCATCGCCTCGTCGCGACAGAACGCTGATCTCTGGCTATCTGGGCTTGCTTCTGCGATCAATGACCGGTACTTGGGCAAATTCACGGGTGGCGTGAAAAGGCCTGGCGAAAATGGACGTAATCAGGCTGGCTGGCAGACCTGCAGACCAGGCGACCCTGTATGCGAAGTCCTCGCCAAAAGCGGATCGGGCCGCAATGGCAGCTGATATCTTTCTTGCAGTCAAATCATCTGTACGTCGCATCACAACATCCCGCCCCAAAAACATTCCCTGTGTTGTTGGGAATTGCTCAACAAAAGGTCCGCCCGCCCGAGCCCGACCTATTGGCCATAGATCGCCGTCGCCCGTCGTGCGCGTTTCGAGGCAGGCTGGTCGTCTACTCTACCGGCTATGCATATGGCGTGGCGCACGGATGTTGCAGCGGCGCCATCGCTCATCCCAGGCCGCCCCGGGCCGCCCCCAGACGCCCACATGCCGACTACCAGCCGGCCACCGGCCGCTTACTGGCACCCAACCGGCCGCCTACAGGCCGCCGGTTGGCGGCGGTCGGGTCAACCGTCCGCAAGGCGCATTCCTGCGCGCCTCTCTTGCGAAAGAGCGGACAATGTCATGTCTGGAAGCAGGCTCTTGCTAGCAAGCCTGTGGCGGATTTTCCCTGACGTATAGGAGGTCGATTATGCGAAATGGAATAAATCGGCGCCAAACGAACAACCGGGCGGCCACAATTGAGCACGCAGTCGGATTGATGCGCACCCACGGCATATCGTATGCATCCAGATACCTGAAAAATCGAAAGTTTTCGGACGAGACCATCGCGCGGGTCCTGTCCGATAACCCCGGCGCGCGTCGTGCTCTGCCGCGTACGCGGGGACGCAGTTACAACTGGACCGAAGAAGAGGGCTTGCCTCGGCAGACATCGATTCGCCCGCTTAGTTATAAAGTCCGCTGATTATGTCGCCTGGCACGCGCCCGGCTATGTCGCCTGGCACGTGCCGAGCGCCCGCGAGCCGAACAACCAGCGCGGCCACGAGCCCTTCGCAGTCGCCCGCTGCGGCCGGGCGTTTCGCCTCGCCCTCAACGCGGCCCATGGCCACGATTTCAAATTATGGTCACGCTATCAAAATGTCCGACAACGACCAGGTTCCCGTTGCTTTTTCTACACGCAACCACCAAGCCGGACCAAATCCTGTTAAACGTTATGCTCCGCTTCGCCCTCGAAGCAGTTGTGTCCTGACGGCACGCTGGCCGGCCGTCGACTGCCGGCACAACCATCTCCGCATTCCTGTCTGCCTGCGCGCCTAAGCTTCTGTTTTAAGGCAGCTTTTTGACGTTTCTGGCAACTGTTTGCAAAAGACCGCTCGTCTCACATGGCGGCAGGCACCCCAGCTCAACCGCCAGCAGACGCCTTGCGTATCGTTTCCACTGATATCAATTCGGACATCGCTTCGCATCAAAAAGTTATTAGTTAATCGTTATTTCAAGGATTACATTAACTGACGGACACGAAATGGTACCGCAACCATTTCGATGATCCTATAACATGGGGACTAACATGCAGACAAAAAAGGCCCGCCAACAGGGCTATGCAGGAGACAGGGAAAGCGGGGCGGTGCGAATGTCGAAACTCGCCTTCGTACTGGCGGCAGCCATTCCGCTATTCGTTCACGGCGCCGATGCGCGCAGCGAAGCCGAGTCGCGCGCCCGCAGCCTCGTGTCCAAGCTGACGCTGGACGAGAAAATCGACCAGCTGCTGAACGTGGCGCCGGCGGTGCCGCGCCTGGGCATCCCGGCATACAACTGGTGGACCGAATCGCTGCACGGTGCGCTGGGTCCGCTGCCCACCACCAACTTTCCAGAGCCGATCGGGCTGGCGGCCAGCTTCGACGCGCCATTGCTGCAGGACGTGGCCGCCGCCATCAGCACCGAGGTGCGCGCCCTGCACACGCTGGGGCGTGAAACCGGTCGCCTGGGGCGCATCGGCACCGGCCTCGACACCTGGTCGCCCAACATCAACATCTTCCGCGATCCGCGCTGGGGCCGTGGCCAGGAAACGTATGGCGAAGACCCCCACCTGACGGCGACGCTGGGCGTCGCCTTCATCCGCGGCATCCAGGGTAGCAATCCGGACTTGCCGGACGTGGTCGCCACGCCCAAGCACTTTGCGGTACACAGCGGACCGGAATCGACCCGCCACGTGGCCGACGTGTTCGTCTCGGCGCACGACCTCGAGGATACCTACCTGCCGGCCTTCCGCGCTGCGATCGTCGATGCCCAGGCCGGCTCCATCATGTGCGCGTACAACCGCATCAACGGCCAGCCCGCCTGCGGCAGCGACCTGTTGATGAAGCAGCACCTGCGTGGCGCCTGGGGCTTCAAGGGTTATGTGGTTTCCGACTGCGATGCCGTAACCGACATCTCGGAGCAGCACAAATACGCTACCGATCCAGCCGCTGCTGTAGCGGTCGCCCTGAAAGCGGGGACCGACAATGAATGCAATACCAAAACGCTGGGCGACACACCCGGCCTGGGCGCGCGTTATCGCGAAGCCTGGCAGCGTGGCCTGATCAGCATGAGCGACATCGATCAAGCCCTGGTCCGCCTGTTCTCGGCGCGCTATCGCAACGGCGACCTGGCCGGCCTGCCGCAGCGCCAGGTGAATTCAGTGCCGGTGAGCGCCATCGGCACGCCCGGGCACCTGGCACTGGCGCTGCAGGCGGCCACGCGCAGCCTGGTGCTGCTGAAGAATGACGGCGTGCTGCCCCTCAAACCGGGACTGAAGCTGGCGGTCATCGGTCCGCTGGCCGACGCCACCCGCGTCCTGCGCGGCAATTACTCGTCGACCCAGTCTGCGCCGCCGGTGTCGGTGCTGGAAGGCTTACGCCGCGTGCTGCCGCAGGCGCGGATCACCCAGGCGCCGGCTGGCGCCTCGATCACCGACGGCGACCCCGTGCCGGCCACGGCCTTGCGCACGCCGGACGGCCAGCCGGGCTTGCGTGCGGTCTACTACAACCGCAGCGGCGACCGTTACGACAGCAAGCCGGTGCTGACGCGCACCGAGCGCGGACTGGAATCGCATGCCTTGCAATTCAAGGCTGTTGCCGATCGCCACAAGGTTGAGTGGGACGGCTACCTGACCGTGCCTGAAACCGGCTTGTATCGCCTTGGTATCAGCGGCGTCAAGGGCGCGCTCAAGGTTGGCGGCAAGCCGGCGGTCGAGGCCAGCGCCTATTCGCAGTGGGGCGAACCGCTGCAGCTGAACACGGTGCAGCTGGAGAAAGGCCAACGCTATCCACTGCACTTCGAGGCTGAGACCGGCAGCACCGGTGTCCCAGGCCTGTTCTGGAAACGCATTTCCAGCGACGCCGATGCCGACCTGCGGCGCGCCACGGCCGATGCCGACGTCATCATCGCCGTGGTCGGCCTGACCTCGGACCTGGAAGGCGAGGAGAT
>DASWYX010000620.1:0-6271 GCA_036404755.1 Pseudoduganella sp. | reverse complement strand
GGACGGCAGCCTGCGCGTGGCCATCAAGCGCACGCCGGGCGGCATGTTCTCGTGCTGGGCCCACGAAACGCTGAAGCCGGGGGCCACCATCGAGGTGATGCCGCCGATGGGCCACTTCAACGTGCCGCTGGATGCGCAGAGCCATCGCCAGTACCTGGCCTTCGCCGCAGGCAGCGGCATCACGCCCATCCTGTCCATTATCAAGACCACGCTGCTGGCCGAGCCCCACAGCAGCTTCACCCTGTTCTACGGGAACCGCGCTTCGTCGTCGGTGATCTTCAAGAATGAGCTGATGGAGCTGAAGGACACTTACCTGGAACGCCTGAACATCGTCTACGTGATGAGCCGCGAGCAGCAGGATATCGAGTTGTTCAACGGCCGCATCACCAAGGAAAAGACCGAGCAGTTCCTGCAGCACTGGATCGATATCAGGGACTACGACGTGGCCTTCATCTGCGGTCCCGAGGACATGATGCACGGCGTGTCGGCTGCGCTGCAGGAAGCGGGCATGCCGAAGTCGAATATCAAGATCGAGCTGTTCGCGGCCAGCATTCCGAAGCATCAGCACAAGCCGCGTGGACAGGCTTCGTCCGAGCCGCATCTGACCGAGGTGACCGTGATCATGGATGGCAGCGCGGCGACGTTCACCATGGAGAAGGATAAGGAGTCCATCCTGGACGCTGGCCTGCGCGCGGGGCTGGATATGCGCTATTCCTGCAAGGGCGGCGTATGCTCGACCTGCCGCTGCAAGGTGCTGGAGGGGAAGGTGGATATGGATGTGAATTATGCGCTTGAGGATTATGAGATTGCGCGGGGGTTTGTGCTGAGCTGTCAGAGCTTTCCTAGTACGGATAGGGTGGTTGTGGATTACGACCAGGCTGAATAAACCTAAAACCTGGGTCCGACCCCGGGTTTAGGTTCAAAAATAAGGAGACAAGCAGTGACCTACGAAAACATCCTGTTTGAGATCAAAGACGGCGTGGCGCAGCTGACGCTGAACCGCCCCGATAAGCTGAACAGCTTCACGCAGGCGATGCACCTGGAAGTGCGCGAGGCGCTGTCGCAAGTGCGCGCCGACAAATCCGTGCGCGTGCTGCTGCTGACGGGCGCCGGCCGCGGCTTCTGCGCCGGCCAGGACCTGGGCGACCGCGCGGTCGCACCGGGCGGAAAGGCTGTCGACCTGGGCGAATCCGTCGAAAAATTCTACGCACCGCTGGTGCTGGCGCTGCGCGAACTGCCGATGCCGGTCATCTGCGCCGTGAACGGCGTGGCAGCGGGCGCCGGCGCCAACCTGGCGCTGGCCTGCGACATCGTGCTGGCCGCGAGGTCCGCCAGCTTCATTGAAGCCTTCTGCAAACTGGGCCTGATTCCGGACACCGGCGGCACCTGGCACCTGCCGCGCCTGATCGGCCACGCCCGCGCCACCGGGCTCGCCATGCTGGGCGAGAAGCTGTCTGCAGAACGCGCCGAGCAGTGGGGACTGATCTGGAAGGCCGTGCCGGACGAAGAACTGATGACCGAAGCGCTGGCCATGGCAAAACACTTTGCCACCGCCCCGACCAAGGGCCTCGCCTTCACCAAGCACGCGCTGCAGGAAAGCTGGCACAACTCGCTGGCCGACCAGCTCAAGCTGGAAGGCGAAATGATGCGCGAGCTTGGCTACAGCCACGATTACCGCGAAGGCGTGGATGCCTTCATGGCCAAACGCAGCCCCAATTTCAAAGGAGAGTGAACATGGCGGCGCTCGCACAAGGCAGTGTGGTGGCAGTCATCGGCAGCGGCGCCATGGGCTCGGGCATCGCCCAGGTCGCGGCATCCGCCGGTTATCAGGTCAAGCTGTTCGACACCCGTCCCGAAGCCGTGGACAAGGCGATCGCCGAAATCGGCAAGGTGTTCGGCAAGCTGGTAGAGAAGGGCAAGATGAGCGGCGAGGCAGCCGCCGAGGCGCGCAGCCGCCTGCACGCCGTGCCTGCGCTGGAACAGGTGGCCGATGCCGCGCTGGTGGTCGAGGCCATCGTCGAGAACCTGGACGTGAAGCGCGCGCTGTTCGCCGAGCTGGAAGGCATCGTGGCCGATGAAGCGATCCTGGCGACCAATACCTCCTCGATTTCCGTGACCGCGATCGCCGCAAAGCTGCGCCGTCCGCAGCGCCTGGTCGGCATGCACTTCTTTAATCCCGTGCCGCTGATGGCGCTGGTCGAAGTGATCAGCGGCCTGGCGACCGATGCCGGCGTCGCCGAAACCGTATTCGACACCGCTGCGGCCTGGGGCAAGAATCCGGTGCACGCCAAGTCCACGCCGGGCTTCATCGTCAACCGCGTGGCGCGTCCCTACTACGCCGAAGGCTGGCGCCTGCTGAACGAGCAGGCTGCCGATGCCGCCACCATCGATGCCGTGATGCGCGAGGCGGGCGGCTTCCGCATGGGCCCTTTCGAGCTGATGGACCTGATCGGGCATGACGTGAATTACTCCGTCACCGAATCCGTGTTCCGCGCCTACTACAACGATCCGCGCTTCACGCCTTCCGTGCTGCAGAATGAGCTGGTGAACGCCGGCTTCCTGGGCCGCAAATCGGGCCGCGGCGTGTATGCCTATGGCGAAGGCGCGGTGATTCCGCAGCCGCAGGCCGAGGCGCCGCTGCCCAAGCCGGAATACGTGGGCTTCAGCCAGGAGCCGGGCGATTCCTCCGCCATCGCCGCCGCCATCGCCGAGCGCCTGAAAAAGCACGGCGTGGCCGTCACCCCGCGCAAGTCGGCGGAGGGCCACCGCAAGCATGAAGCGCCGGCTTTCCACTGCAATGGCGCCGCCATTTACCTGACCGACGGCCGCAGCGCCACAGCGCGCGCCCGTGACGACCACCACGCCGACACCGTCGTGTACGACCTCGCCTTCGACTACGCCAACGCGCCGCGCATTGCCGTGGCCAAGGCCGACCAGTGCAGCAAGGCCGCCTTCAATTCCGCCGTGGCCATGTTCCAGGCCGCCGGTTTCGCGGTCACGCGCCTGGACGACGTGCCCGGGCTGGCCGTGATGCGCACCGTCGCCATGCTGGCCAATGAAGCGGCGGACGCCGTCAACCAGGGTGTATGCAGCGCCGCCGGCGCCGACATCGCCATGCAGAAGGGCGTGAATTATCCGCGCGGTCCGCTGGCCTGGGCCGACCTGGTGGGCGTGCGCCACATTGCGCTGGTGCTGGAACACCTGGCACAGGCGTATGGCGAGGACCGCTACCGCGTGTCGCCGCTGCTGCGCCGCAAACAGCAAAGCGGAGCGAAGATCCATGACTAATGCAAAGATCCACCCGCAAGCCCTGGCCGAGGCGGCCGGCGCCGAGATGTATGCGCGCGACGCCGCCAGCCAGGGACTGGGCATGAAACTGATCGAAATCCGTCCCGGCTATGCGCGCATGACCATGCCGGTGCGGGCCGATATGCTGAACGGGCACCAGACCTGCCACGGCGGCTTTATCTTCGCACTGGCGGACAGCGCCTTTGCGTTTGCGTGCAACAGCCATAACCACAACACGGTAGGCGCAGGGTGCACGATCGACTACCTGGCGCCAGGGCGCCTGGACGACCTGCTCACGGCGGAAGCCGTGGAGCGCACCTTGTCCGGCAAGACCGGCATTTACGACGTGATGGTGACCGACCAGGAAGGGCGCATGATCGCCACCTTCCGCGGCAAGTCGCACCGTGTCAGCGGCCACCTGGTGCCGGTGCACGGCTGACGCAAAACATATTCGGAGGAGACACCCGATGGTTCAACGTAATCCCGCCCCGTCCGACCTGGAGCCGATCGAGCGCGCCAGCCGCGACGAACTGCAGGCCCTGCAACTGGAGCGCATGAAATGGTCGCTGAAGCACGCTTACGAGAACGTGCCTCACTACCGCAAGGCCTTCGATGAGAAGGGTGTACATCCGGACGATCTGAAAACCCTGGCCGACCTGGCCAAATTCCCCTTCACCGACAAGAAGACGCTGCGCGACAACTACCCCTTCGGGCTGTTCGCCGTGCCGCGCGAGAAGGTGGTGCGGGTGCACGCTTCGAGCGGCACGACCGGGAAAGCCACCGTCGTCGGCTACACGCAGAACGATATCGACACCTGGGCCAACTGCGTGGCGCGTTCCATCCGCGCCGCCGGCGGCCGCGCGGGCGACATGGTGCATATCTCCTATGGCTACGGCCTGTTCACGGGCGGCCTCGGTGCGCACTATGGCGCCGAGCGCCTGGGCTGCACGGTGGTGCCTATGTCCGGTGGGCAGACAGAGAAGCAGGTGCAGCTGATCCAGGACTTCCAGCCCTCGATCATCATGGTCACGCCGTCCTATATGCTGAACATCATCGAGGAATTCCAGCGCCAGGGACTTGACGCTGCCAGGTCCTCGCTGAAGGTAGGCATTTTCGGCGCCGAGCCGTGGACCGATGCGATGCGCGCCGAGATCCAGGAGCGCGCCGGCATCGACGCGGTCGATATCTACGGCCTATCCGAAGTGATGGGCCCCGGCGTGGCCAGCGAATGCATCGAATCGAAGGATGGCCCGGTGATCTGGGAAGATCATTTCTACCCGGAGATCATCGATCCGGAAACGGGCGAAGTGCTGCCGGAAGGGTCGGAAGGCGAGCTGGTATTCACCTCGCTCACCAAGGAAGCGCTGCCGGTGATTCGCTACCGCACGCGCGACCTCACGCGCCTGCTGCCGCCCACTTCGCGCTCGATGCGCCGCATCGGCAAGATCACGGGCCGCTCGGACGATATGCTGATCATCCGCGGAGTGAACGTGTTCCCGACCCAGATCGAGGAACTGATCTGCAAGATGCATGAACTGGCGCCGCAATACCAGCTGGTCGTGACGCGCGATGGCCACCTGGACAAGCTGGAAGTGCTGGCCGAGCTGCGTCCCGGCGTGGATGCGGCGCAGGGCCCGGTGCTGGCTAAGGAACTGGAACACCGCATCAAGACCATGGTGGGCGTATCGACCAGGGTCAGCATGCTGCCGCCGGATGGCATCGAGCGCACGCTGACCGGCAAGGCGAAACGCGTCATCGACAAGCGACCAAAGGAATAATATGACCGAAGCTTATATCTGCGACGCCGTTCGCACCCCCTTCGGCCGCTACGGCGGCGCCCTGGCCGCCGTGCGTGCCGACGACCTGGCCGCCGTGCCCATCGCCGCCCTGATGCAGCGCAACCCGGGCGTGGACTGGACGCAGGTCGACGACATCTACTACGGCTGCGCCAACGGCGCCGGCGAGGACAACCGCAACGTGGGCCGCATGGCCGCGCTGCTGGCCGGCCTGCCGGTCGACGTGCCGGCCAACACGATCAACCGCCTGTGCGGCTCCAGCCTGGACGCCGTCGGCATCGCTGCGCGCTCGATCAAGGCCGGCGAAGCGCACCTGGTCATTGCGGGCGGCGTGGAAAGCATGACGCGCGCCCCCTTCGTGATGGGCAAGGCGGACAGCGCCTTTTCGCGCAGCGCGAAAATCGAGGATACGACCATCGGCTGGCGCTTCGTCAATCCGCTGATGAAGGCGAAATACGGCATCGATTCCATGCCGGAGACGGCGGAGAACGTGGCCGAGGAATTCAGGATCAGCCGCGCCGACCAGGATGCATTTGCGCTGCGCAGCCAGCAGCGCTGGGCTGCCGCCCAGGCAGCGGGCTTCTTCGCGAAGGAAATCGTGCCGGTCACGATCGCCCTTAAGAAAGGCGACCCGAAGGTCGTGCGCACGGACGAACACCCGCGTCCCGAAACGACGATCGAGCAGCTGGCCAGGCTGAAAGGCGTGGTCAAGCCGGAGGGCACGGTCACGGCCGGCAATGCCTCCGGCGTCAACGACGGCGCCTGCGCGCTGCTGCTGGCTTCCGCCGCGGCGGTGGACAAGTTCGGCCTGAAGCCGCGCGCCAGGGTGCTGGGCATGGCGACGGCGGGCCTGGCGCCGCGCATCATGGGCTTTGGCCCGTCGCCGGCGTCGAAGAAGGTGCTGGCCCAGGTGGGTCTGAGTATCGAACAGATGGACGTGATCGAGCTGAATGAGGCGTTTGCGGCGCAGGGCCTGGCCGTGACGCGCGACCTGGGCTTGCCGGACGATGCGCCGCATGTGAACCCGAACGGGGGCGCCATCGCCATCGGCCACCCGCTGGGCGCCTCGGGCGCGCGCCTGGTGACGACGGCGCTGAACCAGCTGGAACGCACCGGTGGCCGCTATGCGCTGTGCACGATGTGCATCGGCGTGGGCCAGGGTATCGCGCTGGTCATCGAGCGGGTCT
>DASWYX010000619.1:0-3323 GCA_036404755.1 Pseudoduganella sp. | reverse complement strand
CACGGTCGGCTTGGCGGCTGGCATCTGCTCGGAGAAGCGCTGCAGCAACTGGTCCGGTGTCAGCGTGGGCAGGTGGCGGGGCTCGACGCGAATCACGCCGTGATCGAGGGCGGCCATGATGTCCTCGTCCCAGGCAGTAATGAAGCCGGTTAGCCCCATCAAGGCCAGGATCGTGCCTATCGTGATGCCGAGGTAGAGGTGAATCTGGCGAATGGTCGCTTTAAACATGGCTAGCCTTTACTGTGGCGCCACGCAGGCGAAACTGGAAGCTTCATGTTCGGGTCCGCCCTTGTAGCGCGCCACTTCCGGATATACGCAGAGCGGGCGCTGGAACACGACCTTGCGATCCTTGCCTTTTGGCTCGTCGAATTTGGTGGCGATCAGTGCGCCCGGCGCCTTTCCCTGTTCCACCCATTCTTCCAGCGCAATTGCCATATCGTGCTTCGCATCGGACACCGGTGGCTCGGAATCGCGCGTGGCCGTCGAGAAGTGGGTCGCACCGGGGCCGCCCGCGCAATGGGCCATGCCGGGCACCATGTATAGGCGCAGGAAATCCTGGGTGTCGCGCCGGCGATCCGCGGCAGTTGAGCGGCCTTCGACATCGTTGTAGTAGTTGATCGCTTCGGCCGCAGCCCCGACCGGGTCCTGCCAACCCATGAACATCAGCAGCTTGCCGCCGTTGGCGCGGAAACGGCGCAGGTCTGGATTGGTGGCGTTGAACGTGGCGGCGATACGATTGTTGACGGCGTCGATGTCCGAACCCCAGTTGAAGGCTTTCCAGTTCCAGTCTGGATCGTTGAACACCCAGTAGCGGAAGAAGTCCAGCCGCAGTGGTTCATCGGGCTTGGCGTTATTCGCCCAGTAGGCGCTCCAGCCAGGATATTTGCTTTCTTCGCCGCCCGTGATGCCTTCGCTGCCGAACACATAGCCCGGATAGAGCGGCTTGCCGGTGCGGACATCGGTTGGCCCCGCGTACAGCTTGCGCACGACTTCAACCTGCTCGGCGCTCAGGCAGTGGGCGTCCTCACCGGCCTTGCACTGCAGTTCCGCCGGGTCGAACCGGCAGGCGTTCACATCGCCGATTACGCCATCGGCCACCCCGTCCGTGCGGTCGCATTTCTGCACCACGGCGCTGGTAATCATGGCCAACTTGGAGGCGGGCAGAATGCGGCTGCCATCCGCGCGGTGGTTAACCTTGTAATTCCACAGGAAGGCCATGTTCAGCGTGGAGCGGTTATTGCCCGGCGCCCCGGCAATGATGCCGTTGAAATCCTCCGGATAGCGCTGGGCCTCGCTCAGGCCCTGGTAGCCGCCGGTGGAGCAGCCGCTGAAGTAGGAATACACGGCCGGTGCATCGTAATAGGCTTTGGTGACTGCCTTTGCCGCCACCACGGATTCGTGCACCGCACGGTGCGCGAAATCAACGATGGATTCCGGCTTGCCGATCGCGAAAGTCAGCTCGCGGCCGCGATGGCCGGTGTTGGTGGCGACCGCCACGTCGCCGCGTTTCAGGCGCGTAATCATTTGCGCGTAATAGATGTTGGACGAATAGGCGCCATTGCCCACCATGTGCAGGCGACGCGTCCAGGAAGCACGGCGTGGCAGCCATACTTCAAATTCGATTTCAGAGCCGGGTACGGGCGACGCCACGCCGCGCACGCGGCAAAAATCCGGCAATCCCTTGTAGATGCGGCCCTCGCGGCCAAAGGCGGTGTCTTCGTTGAAGGTGCCGCCGGTGATTTCCGTGGCCATCGTAATCCGCGCATGCGGCACTTTCAGTTCTGCCAGTGACGTGCACTCGTCCGCAAGGGCAGGGACGGAAATCGCCACCCGGGCGCCGAGCAGGCTACAACGTTTCAATGTCATGTTGGTACGGCCTTCAAAATGGAAAAAACGGCCGGCACGCCTTGGGAGGGTGCGCACCGGCCGTAACCAGGACAGGTTCAGAAATCGATCTTCGCTGCGAATTTGACGGTGCGCGGCAGGCCGGATGCCAGCAGATTACCACCGGTGGCGGACCAGTAGGTCTTGTCGCCCAGGTTTTCCACATTGAGCTGGAAGCTGGTCTGGTAGCCCATCAGTTTCGTCACATAGCGCGCGCCGGCAGTGAACAGCGTATAGCCCGGGATGAAAGCCTGGTTTTCATTGTTCACGGCGCGGCGGCCCGTGTAGTAGGCGCCCGCGTTCACGCTGAAGCCCGGCAGATAGGCCGGCTTGTACTCGATCAGCACACTACCGGTCTTTCTCGCCGTGTTTTCCGGCTGTTTGCCGACCTGCGCGGCGTTGGCGGCGCTGCGCAGTTCCGCATCCAGGAACATGCCTGAAATGTAGGCCGAGATTTCAGGCGTGACGCTGCCCGTCAGCGACAGTTCAAGGCCGTTGTAGTGGGCCTGGCCGTCCACCACGAAGCGGTTCTGCGCATTGGTATAGGCCGAGGCGCGGGTGATCTGGAACACGGCGGCAGAAGCCGTCATGCCGGACCAGGCCTCGGAGCGGATGCCGATTTCCTTGGTCTTGCTGACGGCCGGCGGCATCGCTTCGAAGGCGTTGACGGTGGCGGCCGGCGCAATGCCGGTTTCTTCCACGCCTTCCAGGTAGGCCGCGTAGATGCTGGTGTCCGGACGCAGCTTGTACACGATGCTGGCAGAGGGCGAAGTCTTCTTCACCTCATAAGTCGTGGTGGTGGTCTTGTTCTCGTAATCGCTGTGGCGTGCGCCGACCAGGAAGGACAGCTTGTCCGTCAAGCGCATCTTGTCGAAGAAGTAGAGGCCTTTGTCGTCGATCGCCTGCGGATTGAAGGTGATGTTGTTGCTCAGCGCCGGCGGCGTCAGCTCGCGCGGGTTGTACAGGTTCTGCTTGAAGTTCACCGTTTGCACGCTCGGCGCATTCTGGTCACGCTTGTTCTGCATGACGCCAATGGTCAGCTCATGGTCCAGCAGCAGGTCCACGCGGCCCGTGACTTCGGCGCGGATATTCTTGTTTACGTAGACCTGGCCGCGCACGAATTGCACGCGCAGCGAGCCCTCGCCCGTATCGATGTTGTAGTTCTGCAGCTGGCCGAAGCTGCGCCGCTTGCGCTTGGTCTCGGCGCGGCCCACTTCCACTGTGGCGGCCCAGGCGTCATTGATGGCGTAATCCGCGCGGAACAGGTAGTTCTGCGCCGCCGCATCATAGTGCGACCAGGTGCCGGACAGCAGC
This sequence comes from Pseudoduganella sp., assembly GCA_036404755.1. Classification (GTDB taxonomy): domain Bacteria; phylum Pseudomonadota; class Gammaproteobacteria; order Burkholderiales; family Burkholderiaceae_D; genus Rugamonas. The sequence goes on along the minus strand of DASWYX010000619.1, from coordinate 125 downwards.
TTGGTCTGGTCCTGAACCGGCGGGATGGCGATCTTGCCGTTTACCGCGGGCAGCAGGCCGACACCGGCGTTTTCGACGATGTCCTTGCGGATGTCTTCACCATCGAATCGGAAGGTCAGGTCCTC
>DASWYX010000618.1:0-10399 GCA_036404755.1 Pseudoduganella sp. | reverse complement strand
CCCTCCCCGGCCGGCCTCGCCGCCGCCCGCGCCGCCGACCGCGTGCCCGGCGTCCGTCGCGGCGCCGCTGCCTGTATATATATGGTCGAAGTCATAAACGCCGTCCGGATCGGCCGCGCGCAGCGCTGCCAGCGCGTCGGCGGTGGAGACGCCGTCCGGCACGCGGAACGTCAGCACGGCCTGATCCAGCTCGGGCAGGCGCTGTTCGGAAACCAGCGTCAGGCCGGCGGCGCGGGCGGCGGCGAGGCCGGCCGGGGAGGGCGACCACGCGATAATGCTGCGCCGCACAGCGGGAAATCCGCGCGGATCGGCTTCCAGCGCCGCGGGATAACGCCGCAGCAAGTCGGCCGCCTGCGTCAGGCGCAGCTGGTCGAGGCGGATGCGGTCGGCCAGTTCGGAGGTATTCAGCAGGCGCTCGCGCAGCTGACTGGCGTCCGGCAGGCCCATACGGCCCGGCAAACCCAGCCCGGCGCCGCCCGGCAGACCGGGCAACTGCAATTGCGCGAAGGCGGGAGAAGCGGCAAGCAGCATCCCCAGGCAGCAGGAACGCAACACGATATGAAAGTGACGCAAGCAGAGCATGGCCGAATGATAATATAAGGAATCGAGATCTTATCTGTAACAACGATCGGGACAGGGAAGAAAATCCCTCGCCGCATCGTTATAGAAGCATGGACGACACGACCGCACTGCACGAGGCGATCGCGGCACTTCTGCCGCGCCTGCGGCGCTTTGCCCGCACCGTCACCTGGAACCGCGAGGATGCGGACGACCTGGTCCAGCTGGCCGTCGAGCGCGCAATTTTGCACAGCCGCCAGTGGCAGGCCGGCACCCGCCTGGACAGCTGGCTGTTCCGCATCATCAAGAACGCGTGGATCGACGAAGTGCGCGCCCGCTCACGCCGCGAGCAATTGTTCGCGCCGGAGGAGGAGGGCGAGCACGTGGGCGACGATCACGCCGAAGCGCACCTGCAACGCCTGGCGGTGCAGAAGGCCGTCAGCCTGCTGAGCGACGAGCACCGTCTGGTGGTCGGCCTGGTGCTGGTCGATGGTCTACCCTATAAAGAAGCAGCGGAAGTTCTGGAAATCCCGATCGGAACTCTGACCAGCCGGCTTGCGCGCGCACGGGCTGCCCTGCAGGAGTTATTATCGGATCAAGCGAGGACCGTAACATGAGTTTTTCCGACGAAATCCTGATGGCCTATGCCGACGGCGAGCTGGATGAAGCCACCCGCCGCGCGGTGGAGGAAGCCATGCGCAAGGACGCCAGCCTGGCGCGCCGCGTGGCGCAGCACAAGGCGATGCGCAGCGATGTGTTTGCCGCCTACGCGCCGGTGGCCGAGGAGGCGGTGCCGCCGCGCCTGGTGCGTCCGCTGCGCCAGGCGACGGTGGTCAGCCTCGATTCGGTGCGCGCCAAGCGCGAGGCCGAGGCGCAGGCGGCGCGCAAGGCGCAGCAAAAGCGCCGCTGGTCGTGGCCGGAGTGGGGCGCGCTGGCCGCCATGCTGGTGGTGGGCGTGCTGGCGGGTAAATTCGGCCTGTCGGCCTGGCAACTGGAAAATACGCGCGCCGGCGACACGATCGCCAGCCGCGATGGCAGCCTGACCGCGCAGGGCCGCCTCCTCGCCGCGCTCGACCAGCAACCGACCAGCGCCGGCGCGGCCGGTCCGGTCAAGATCGGCCTGAGCTTCGTCGCTCAGGACGGCGGCTATTGCCGCAGTTTCATCACGGGGAATGGTGGCCAGGAACTGGCCGGACTTGCCTGCAAGGCCGGTGGGGAGTGGCGCATCCCCATGCTGGTGCAAAACAACCGCGCACCAGCGCAGGGACCTTATCGCCTCGCCGCCGCCGAAATGCCGACGCCGATCCTGGAAGCGATCGACCAGCGCATCAGCGGACCGGCCCTCGATGGCAAAGGCGAAACGGAAGCCATCCAGAAAGGATGGCAGCGGTAATCAATAGAATGCGCCGCAGGCCAGCATTCAGGGCCGCGTGTCCGCATTCGGCGCGGGGCCATTCGGTCAGCCGAGGCGCGTAGGGCGGATCATTGATCCGCCGTGTATGATCCGCCCGAGGCGTATTAAACGCCCAGCAACTCCACATCAAAGATCAGCGTCGCATTCGGCGGAATCACGCCGCCGGCGCCGCGCGAGCCGTAGCCCAGGTCAGCCGGGATGATCAGCTGGCGGGTGCCGCCGACCTTCATGCCCTGCACGCCTTCGTCCCAGCCGCGAATGACCATGCCCGCGCCCAGCGCGAACTCGAATGGATCGTTGCGGTCTTTGCTCGAATCGAATTTCGCGCCCTTGCTGCCGTCGTCGTTGCGCAGCCAGCCGGTGTAGTGAACGGTCACGTTCTGGCCAGCTTTGGCCTCGGCGCCGTCGCCGACCTTGATGTCGTCGTACTGCAGGCCGGATGGGGTAGTAACAATCGCCATGATTTTTCCTTTTCCTTATCAAATATGGGGAAGCTGGGCGGAGATTGTAGCTTAAATGCCCCTTAAAACTGGTCGGTATTAACTATGGGAACCATGTTTCACCTTAAAATAGGGCATTTGCTTCTCCTAGCGAGCCTTACATGTTCCGCAGTATCCGTCGCGCCGCCCTTTCCCTTGCCGCTTCAATTCCATTACTGGCCAGCTTCCAGGCAGCACAAGCCAATGTCGTCGTGGTGCTTAACTCCCGTGATGCAACGGTCCAGCTGCTGGACCAGGCTTCCTACAAGAGCCTGCAGACTTTCCCTGTCGGCAAAGAGCCGCACCACCTGATGGCCACGCCGGACAACAAGTCCGTGATCGTCGCCAGCTCGGTCGGCAACGAGCTGATCTTCCTGGATCCGATCACCGGCAAGGTCCAGCGCAAGGTGACCGACGTGCTCGACCCCTACCAGATCGGCTTTTCGCCGGACCAGAAGTGGTTCGTCTCGACCGCGTGGACATCTACAGCTATGACGGCAAGGATTTCAAGCTGTCCAAGCGCCTGCCGATGCCCAAGCTGCCCAGCCATATCGCGTTTGACGCCAGGAGCACCACCGCCTTCATCACCCGCCAGGGCAGCGACCAGGTCAGCGCCATCGACCTGAAAACCCAGACGGAAAAGTGGACCATCCCGGTCGGCAAGCTGCCAGCCGGCATTACCATGACCCCGGACGACAAATACCTGCTGATCGGCATCATGGGCAGCGACTACGTGGAAGTGGTTGACTGGCGCACCGCCAAGACGGTCAAGCAGATCAAGGCCGGCGCCGGCACGCACAATTTCCGCGCCCAGGGCGACAACCGCCTGACCTATGTGTCGAACCGCGTATCGAACACGATCAACATCATCGACCAGAAAACGCTGGAAAACGTCGGCACCATCAACGTGCCAGGCGGCCCGGATTGCATGGAAATCACCGACGATGGCAAGACCATGTGGGTGACGCTGCGCTGGATCAAGAAAGTGGCCGTGATCGACCTGCCGAGCCGCAAGGTGATCAAGATGATCCCGGTCGGCCGTTCGCCGCACGGCGTGTTCTTCGCCAACTCTTCGGCGCGCATGTAATTGGAATGAAGCGGCTCGCCTTCTGCTTCGCCGCGTCGGCCGCGCTGGCCGGCGTGGGCTCCGCGCCGCTGGCTGCCGCAGCCGGCGGCACGCCCATGGCGCATGCCTGCCAGGGCACCATTTACCTGACCTTCGACACCGGCAGCCAGTCCCAGGCCGAGCTGATCGCGGACGTGCTGAAACGGCAAGACGTGCGCGCCACCTTCTTCCTGGCGAACGAAAGAACCGTGCGCGGCGATTATTCGCTGGACCGCTCCTGGGCCGCTTTCTGGAAAGCGCGCGTGGCGGAAGGTCACGCCTTCGGCTCCCACACCTTCGATCACGTGTATTACCTCCGGGATGCCGCGGGCGGCAAGATCGCCGTCAAGCCGCAGTTCGGCGCGCACGCCGGCAAGGTGCAGGAATGGACAGCCCAGCAGTATTGCGAGGAAATCCGCCGCAGCGACAAGCGCTTCCAGGAACTGACGGGCCATCACCTCGATCCGGTCTGGCGCGCCCCCGGCGGCAAGGTTTCGCCGCGCACGCTGGCCGCCGGCAAGGCGTGCGGTTACGCCCATGTGGCCTGGGCCAAGGCCGGTTTCTCGGGCGATGAGCTGTCCAGCGAAGCGTTTCCGAATGCGGTATTGTTAAAGCGGGCGCTGGACGGCCTGCGCGATGGCGACATCTTCATGGCCCATATGGGCATCTGGTCGCGCAAGGACCCCTGGGCCCCGGCCAACCTGGAGCCGCTGATCACGGGCCTGAAGCAGAAAGGCTTCTGCTTTGCGACGATGCGCGAACATCCTGACTATTTAATGAAGCAATGATTCAACTTTTGGCAGACTGGCTGGGCCAGGCGCAAGGCTGGCTGTTCGAAACGGTGATCCAGCCTTTCATTTTCTACGCCGGCCTCGGCGACATCACCGAGGAAGCCTTCGAAGGCACGGAATGGCTGCTGATCGGCCTGTGCGAGCTGCTGCTGATCTTCCTCGTGCTGCGCCCGATGGAGTCGCTGATCCCGGTGCACCAGTTCACGGACAAGCGCGCCCGCTGGAACGATTTCGTCTACACAATCCTGCAGCGCATCGGCGTGTTCCCGGTGCTGATCTTCTTCACCCTCGATCCGCTGCTGGACCTGCTGGTGGCCCACCTGCGCATGGATGGGGTACGTCCGTTCAACCTGGAGAACCTGGTGCCGGACATGAATCCGCTGACCAGCTTTGTCATCTATCTCGTCGTCATCGATTTCGTCGATTACTGGTTCCACCGCGCCCAGCACCATTTCAACTGGTGGTGGGGCTTGCACAGCCTGCATCACAGCCAGGAAAACATGAACCTGTGGAGCGACGACCGCAATCACGTGCTGGACGACCTGCTGCGCGACACCGTCATGGGCCTGGTCGCCATCGCCATCGGCGTGCCGCCTTCGCAATACGTGCTGCTGGTATCGCTGTCGCGCATCCTGCAAAGCCTGCAGCATGCCAATGTGCGCATCCATTTCGGCGCCATCGGCGAGCGCCTGCTGGTTTCGCCGCGCTTCCACCGCATGCACCACGCGATCGGCGTCGGTCATGAATCGCAAGGGCAGGGTACGCTGGGCGGCTGCAATTTCGGCGTGCTGCTGCCGGTCTGGGACATCCTCTTCGGCACCGCCAACTTCACGCCGCGCTTCGAACGCACCGGCGTGCGCGACCAGTTGCCGCGCACCGCGCCGGACGGCAGCACCATCCCGGGACGCAATTACGGCCGCGGCTTCTGGGCCCAGCAGTGGCTGGGACTGAAGCGCATGGTGGAATTCGCCGGAAGGAAGTCGGTCTGATGCGCGCGGTCCTGAACGCCTACGGGCGCGCGCTGCTGTCCCAGTTCCACGGCAAGATGCTCTTGCTGAGCATCGCGCCTTTCCTGCTGTCGGCCGCGCTGTGGGCGCTGCTGCTGTACTTTGGCCTGCAGCCGCTGGTGGACTGGCTGCACGCCCAGTTCGTGGACTTCGAAATCTTCCGCGTCACCGGCGAATGGCTGCAGGGCCTGGGGCTCGACGGCCTGCGCACCGTGGTCGTGCCGCTGTTCGCGCTGCTCCTGCTGCTGCCGATGATGATCATCACGGCCGTGCTGTTCGTGGGCGTGGCGGCCATGCCGTTTGTCGTGCGCCACGTGGGCGGGCGCCATTTCCCGCAGCTGGAGAAAAAGCGCGGCGGTTCGCTGCTCGGCAGCGCCTTCAAGGCCCTGGGCGCGTTTGCCGTCTTTCTCGTGTGCTGGCTGTGCATCCTGCCGCTGTATATCTTTCCGCCGCTGGCCGGCGCCGCCACCGTGGTGCTGTGGGGCTGGCTCACCAGCCGCGTGATGAGCTACGACGCGCTGGCCGATTATGCCAGCGCCGAAGAACTGGCAACGCTGCAGCGCGAGCGGCGCTGGCCGCTGCTGGCGATCGGCGTGGTGTCCGGCATGGCCGGCTCGCTGCCGGCGCTGGCCTGGGTCGGCGGCGCAGCGGCAGCCATTGCCTTTTTTCCCTTCATGCTGGCCGCTTCGATCTGGATCTACGTCCTGATATTTATCTTCACCGGCCTGTGGTTTGAGTATTATTGTCTGGAGGCGCTGGCGCAGCTGCGCCATGCAAAATTCGAGGCGAACATCCCCACACAATAAGGTGCAACCATGGCTATAGGACTGATCATCATCGGCGACGAACTCCTGTCCGGCAAGCGTGTAGACCAGCATTTCCCCAAAGTCGTGCAGCTGCTTGCCGCGCGCGGCCTGCAGCTGGGCTGGGCCGAATTCCTCGGCGATGACCGCGAGCGCATCGCCGCCACGCTGAAGCGCACCTTTGCCAGCGACGATATCGTGTTTTCCTGCGGCGGTATCGGCGCCACGCCGGACGACCACACGCGCCAGGCCGCGGCCGCCGCGCTGGGCTTGCCGCTGGTGCTGCATGAAGAGGGCAAGGCCGCCATCCAGCAGCGCATCCGCCAGGTGGCGCAGGAAGCAGGGCACCAGGCCGACCTCGATGCGCCGGAAAACCTGCAGCGCCTGCAGATGGCCGAGTTCCCGCAAGGCGCGTCGCTGATCCCTAATCCCTACAACAACGTGCCCGGCTTCAATGTGGGCCGGCATTACTTCGTGCCGGGCTTCCCGGTGATGGCCTGGCCCATGATCGAATGGGTGCTGGACAAGCACTACGCCCAACTGTTCAACCGCGAACCGCGCGCCGAACATGCGGTGCTGGTGTACGAAGCCGCCGAAGCCTCGCTCACGCCGCTGATGCTGGCGCTGGAAGCGGCTTACCCTGGCATCAAGGTCTTCAGCCTGCCCAGTGTGGGCGACGCCCATACGCGCCGCCATATCGAGCTTGGCGTGAAAGGCGAACCTTCTAAATGTGCGTCAGCTTTTTCTGCGATGTGTGCAGAATTGGATAAGCTGAAAGTGGAATACACACGCTTGTAATGACACGATGTGACAATGGTGTTAACAGGCATTGTTAACTCGCTCACATAAGAGGGACAAGCGGGTGGAAGTGACGTTGTTTTTTTGCGAAAAAATTGCGTACAAGATCAAAATATGTGCGCATCCGCCCGTGTATTTGCTGCCGTTGTGGTGCAATGGTAATCATGCAGGACCAGCAGTTTGATTGACCGGTTTAAACACTATGCAAAGCAATCGACGTTTTCGCCGGCCCCGCGTTGTAGTGCGTACTGTGCGCAAATTGCGTTCAGGCGCCGCAGCGATCGGATATGGTGGTAAGCGTCGCAAGCGCCCCGTACCTATGCCCTCCCACCACGACCCGGAAACCGTCCACCTCGCACACGCCCAGCCGGCGCCACCGCCGCCGTCCGAGCCGAAGAAACGCTCGCGCTCGCGCGATGCCTTCATCATCCTCATGCTGGTGCTGCTATCGCTGCTCGGCTACTGGACCGTGAACGAGGTGCGCACCTCGAACATGCAGGCGCGCTATTTCTCGCAACTGGTGGACAAGATGACGTGGCGCGTGGAACCCGGACCGAGCCAGGCCATCCGCTTCCCGCACGACAGCCCTTACGATGAACGCCTTGGCTACGCCAATTTGCCGGACTACCTGGCGAAGCTGAAGACGCGCGACTACGAGATCACGGCGCAATCGCGCTTCTCGCCGAAGATGGTGCAGCTGACCGACCTTGGCGTATTCACCACCTACCGCGAAAAGACGCGCACCGGCCTGACGATCTACGATTGCCGCGCGCAGCCGCTGTTCACCGCCAGTTATCCGGAACGCGTCTACAGCGGTTTCGACAAGACTCCGGTAGCGCTGGTGCAAAGCCTGCTGTTCATCGAGAACCGCGAGCTGCTGGACAATACGCATCCGAAGCGCAATCCCGCCGTGGAATGGGACCGGTTGAGCAAGGCCGTGTTCGAGAAATCGCTGAGCGCCGTGGGCGCCGGCGGCCACCGCGCGGCGGGCGGCTCCACGCTGGCCACCCAGATCGAAAAATATCGCCACTCGCCGGAAGGGCGTACCAGCTCGATGAAGGACAAGCTGCAGCAGATGGTGTCCGCCACGCTGCGCGCCTACCAGGGCGGCGAGGACACCACCAAGGTGCGGCGCCAGATCGTGGTCGATTACCTCAACACCGTGCCGCTGTCGGCCAAGCCGGGCTACGGTGAAGTGAACGGCATCGGCGACGGCATGTGGGTCTGGTACGGCCGCGACTTCGACGAAGTCAACCTGCTGCTGGGCGGGAATATGGACAAGCCGGGCAGCGCGCTGGCCTTCAAGGAAGCCCTGAGCCTGCTGATCGCCCAGCGCCGCCCCAGCTACTACCTGGGCGAAGGCGACGAGGACCTGGAAGTGCTGGCCAACAGCCACCTGCGCCTGCTGGCCTCCGCCGGCATCATCACGCCGCAGCTGCGCGACGCGGCGCTGAAGGAAAAGCTGCATCCGGCGCGCGGCAACGGCCTGCAGTCGGCGCCGCCGATGTCCTATGTGACGAAGAAAGCGTCCAACGCCGTGCGCGTGCACCTGGCCAACCTGCTGGGCGATAACCGCATGTACAACCTGGACCGCCTGGACCTGACCGTCAACACCACGCTGGACGCGGATGCGCAGCGTGCCGTGACCGCCGTGCTGCGCGACTTGCGCGATGCCGAAACCGCCGAGAAGGCGGGCCTGACCGGCAAGGGCATGCTGGGCAATGGCGACCCGGCCAACGTCGTGTACAGCTTCACGCTGCTGGAGAAGGGCAAGGACACCAACTTCCTGCGCGTGCAGACCGATAACTTCGACCAGCCGCTGGACATCAATGAAGGCGCCAAGCTGGATCTGGGCTCGACCGCCAAGCTGCGCACCCTGGTGAGCTACCTGGACATCGTGGACCAGATGTACAAGAAATACGGCCAGATGGACAACGCCGAGCTGAAAAAGCAGCAGGTGGACCAGCGTGACCGCCTCACGTCCTGGGCCATCGAATACCTGCTGGCGACGCCGATGGACAAGCGCAGCCTGAACGCCATGCTGCTGGCGGCCATGGACCGCAAGTATTCCGGCAATCCGGGCGAGGGCTTCTTCACCGGCGGCGGCCTGCATTACTTCGGCAACTTCAGCAAGGAAGACAACTTCCGCATCATGACGGTGCGCGAAGCGCTGCGCCGCTCCACCAACCTGGTGTTCGTGCGCCTGATGCGCGACGTGGTGAAGTGGTACTCCTTCCAGATGCCGGGTTCTTCGCAGACCCTGCTGACGGACGCCGACGATCCGCGCCGCGCCGCCTACCTGTCGCGCTTCGCGGACAAGGAAGGCAAGGAATTCCTGTACCGCTTCTATTCGAAGTACAAGGGCAAGGCCGCTTCCGAACTGGATAAGACGCTGCTCGATTCCGTACGCCCGACGCCGGTGCGCCTGGCCACCATCCACCGTACGCTCCACCCGGAAGCCAGCCTGGCCACGTTCAGCAAGTTCGTCAACGATAACCTGATCGTGCAGAACGATGTGCCGGACGAGCGCCTGGCGAAGATGTACGACCAGTACGCGATCGACAAGTGGAACCTGGCCGACCGCGGCTACCTGGCCGCCGTGCACCCGCTGGAACTGTGGCTGGTGGCTTACCTGCACACCCATCAGGATGCGACGCTGACGCAGGTCGTGGCGGCCAGCGAGAAGGAGCGCCAGGAAGTCTATCAGTGGCTGTTCAAGACCCACCGCAAGCACGCGCAGGACAAGCGCATCGCCGGCCTGCTGGAAATGGAAGCCTTCATGGGCATCCACCGCCAGTGGAAGAAGATGGGCTACCCCTTCGATTCGCTGGTGCCGTCTTACGCGACCACGCTGGGCGCGTCGGCCGACCGTCCGGCTGCACTGGCCGAGATGATGGGCATTATCATCAATGGCGGCGTGCGCAAGGCTACCCAGCGCATCGAGTCGCTGCACTTCGCGGCCAATACGCCTTACGACACGCAAGTCGCACGCGGGAAGCCGACCAGCAATGAACAGGTGCTGTCGCCGGAAGTGGCGCGCGTGGTGGCCGATGCGATCCGCGAGGTGGTGTCCGACGGCACGGCCAAGCGCGCGAAACAGGCTTTCGTCAGCGCGGACGGCAGCATCATCCCGGTGGGCGGCAAGACCGGCACCGGCGACCAGCGCTTCGACGTTTTCGCCGCCGGCGGACGCCTGATCGAGTCGCGCTATGTGAACCGTTCGGCGACCTTCGTCTTCAATATCGGGGAACGCTTCTTCGGCAGCATGACGGCTTATGTGCATGGTCCGGATTCGAAGAACTATGACTTCACGTCGGCGCTGCCGGTGCAGCTGCTGACGGTGCTGGCGCCGTCGCTGATGCCGCTGATCGAGCCGGGCGCGCCGCCCAAGGCGCCGCCGGCGCAGCCGGTGCTTACGGCTGCTGTCGCTTCCGCTGCTGCGGC
>DASWYX010000617.1:0-1912 GCA_036404755.1 Pseudoduganella sp. | reverse complement strand
GCAGCAGTAGCTGTGACGGCGGCAGCAGTTGCGGCAGCAGCTGCGGTTCCGGCTGCGGCGGAGGCGGCGATTAGCCCAACGCCTGCACGCCGCCGGCTTTCTTAGAACCCAAGGCCAAAAGCTAGTGTCTGCCACATCGTGGCAGACACTTGGTTCACGCCGTGGGTTTTAATTGGCGCCAGTGGCAACTGGGCGGGCGGGGTCGGCGCACCATTCGGACCAGGAGCCCGGATAAAGTGCGGCGCCGGGCAGGCCGGCGATTTCCATGGCGAGCAGGTTGTGGCAGGCGGTTACGCCGGAGCCGCATTGCATCACGGCGTCCGCTGCGGAGCCGAACAGCGGCGCGAACGCGGCCTTCAGCGAGGCGGCATCCTTGAAGCGGCCGTCGGCAGCGAGGTTGTCCTTGAAGAAGCGGTTCTTTGCGCCCGGGATGTGGCCGCCGACAGGATCAATGGTTTCGTTCTCGCCGCGGAAACGGTCGTTGGCGCGGGCATCGACCACCTGGTAGCGCGCGCTGGACAAATTCTCGACCAGCTCCGCCGCCGACACGGTGCGCGTCAGGGAAGCGCGTTCGCTGATATTGCCGCGCGGACGTGGCGCCACCGGCGTCACCAGCGGCTGACCGGCTGCAGTCCAGGCAGCGAGGCCGCCGTCCAGCACCGCAACGGCTTCATGGCCGATCCAGCGCAGCAGCCACCACGCGCGCGCCGCGTACATGCCGCCCTGCGCATCGTAGGCCACCACTTGCGTATCGTCGTTGATGCCGAAGCCGCGCAGGGTTTCGATCAGCGCGGCGCGGTCCGGCAGCGGATGGCGGCCACGGAAGGTCGGGCCGCTACCGGCCTTGGGACCGGACAAGTCATCGTCGATACTGGCAAACTGCGCGTTCTGGATATGGCCCTCGGCAAAGGCATTGCGGCCGTAGGCGGCGTTGAGCAGGTCGTGGCGGCAGTCCAGGATGACCCAGTTCGGGTCCGTCACATGCTGGGCCAGGGTTGCGGCATCAATCAGGGTGCTGTACATGGCTTTCCTCATTCGCTGGCAATCGGATCGGTGCTGGCAATGGCCTTGCCGCGCTCCGTACTGCGCGTATTGTAGAACGTCGCGGCGACGCCGGAGGCGAGAATGATGGCGATGCCCAGCCAGCTGTGCCAGTCGAAGGAATCGCTGAACACGATCACGCCCCAGATGCTGGAGAAGACGATGCCGGTGTACTGCAGGTTCGCCACCACCAGCGTCTTGCCGAGACGGTAGGCGCGCGTCATCGCGATCTGCGCGCCCATGCCCAGCAGGCCAAGGCCCAGCAGCAGCCAGATATTGTGGCTGTCCGGCTTGTGGAAGTTCAGGCCCGCTTCAACGATATGCCCGCCGGCGCCGGCCAGCAGGTTCATGACCGAGAAAAAGAACACGACGCGGTATTCCGGCTCGCCCGCCAGTCCCAGCTTGCGCACCTGCAGGTAAGCCATGGCCGACAGCACCGAGGAAATCAGCGCCACCATCGCCGGGCCAAGCTGGTTCGATGCGAAAGCAGGACGCAGCAGCAGGGCCACGCCGACAAAGCTCATGATCACGGCCAGGATCAGCGGCCATTCCACGTGGTTCTTGCGGTGCCACCAGCCATGCGTGAACAGCCACACGGCGATCCAGATCGGCGCCATGTAGTTGAGCGTCATGGCCGTGGCCAGGGGGAGGTTGGCGATGGCGTAGAACCACAGCCAGAGGGATACAACGCCGACCACGCCGCGCCACAGGTGGGCCAGCGGCATATTGGTCTTGAGAGTGCCGCCCTGGATGCGGATCATGCAGAACAGGAAGAACGTTCCGACAATCCCGCGGTACATCACGATTTCAGAGGTGCTGAATTCGGAGGATGCCAGCTTTACGCACACGCCCATGGCGGCAAACATGAAGC
>DASWYX010000616.1:0-2547 GCA_036404755.1 Pseudoduganella sp. | reverse complement strand
TGGATGCCAAGCGCCTGTCCACGGCCTTTGACTCGGTCACGCTGTATGGCGCCGACCCGGCCATCCGTCCGGACATCTACGGCAAGGTCGGCAACTCGGGCGTGTCGATCGCTACGCTGGATGACATGAAGGTGCTGTACGTCGGCTTCAACCTTTGCAGCCCGAGCACCTCGGTATCGATGACCATCAACGGCCCGGCGCCGACCATCCTGGCGATGTTCATGAATACCGCCATCGACCAGCAGATCGACAAGTTCGTGGAAGAGAACAAGCGCCAGCCGACCGACGACGAGCAGGAAAAGATCAGGGCATGGGTGCTGCAGAACGTGCGCGGCACCGTGCAGGCGGACATCCTGAAGGAAGACCAGGGCCAGAACACCTGCATCTTCTCCACCGAGTTCTCGCTGAAGGTGATGGGCGATATCCAGGAATACTTCGTGCATCACCAGGTGCGCAATTTCTATTCCGTGTCCATCTCCGGTTACCACATTGCCGAAGCGGGGGCGAACCCGATTTCGCAGCTGGCGTTCACGCTGTCCAACGGCTTCACCTTCGTGGAAGCCTACCTGGCGCGCGGCATGCACATCGACGATTTCGCACCGAACCTGTCCTTCTTCTTCTCCAACGGCATGGACCCGGAATACACGGTGCTGGGCCGCGTGGCGCGCCGCATCTGGGGCGTCACCATGCGCGACAAGTACGGCGCCAACGACCGTTCGCAGAAGCTGAAGTACCACATCCAGACTTCCGGCCGCTCGCTGCACGCGCAGGAGATCGACTTCAACGACATCCGCACGACGTTGCAGGCGCTGATCGCGATCTACGACAACTGCAACTCGCTGCACACCAACGCCTACGATGAAGCGATCACCACGCCGACCGACGAATCCGTCCGCCGCGCGCTGGCGATCCAGCTGATCATCAACCGCGAGTGGGGCCTGGCGAAGAACGAGAACCCGAACCAGGGCGCTTTCATCATCGAAGAACTTACCGACCTGGTGGAGGAAGCCGTGCTGCAGGAATTCGAGCGCATCGCCGAACGCGGCGGCGTGCTGGGCGCGATGGAAACCGGCTACCAGCGCGGCAAGATCCAGGAAGAGTCCCTGCTTTATGAGCACAAGAAGCATGACGGCTCACTGCCCATCATCGGCGTGAATACCTTCCGCAATCCGAAGGGTTCGGAAGCGCCGGCGACGATAGAGCTGGCCCGCTCCACGGACGACGAGAAGCAGTCGCAGCTGACCCGCCTGGAAGAATTCCATGCCCGTCACGCGGACAAGGCTCCCGCCGCCCTGGCTGCGCTGCAGAAGGCAGCCATCGACAACGAGAACGTGTTCGCCAAACTGATGGACGCGGCCCGCGTCTGCTCGCTGGGCCAGATCACGACCGCGCTGTTCGAGGTGGGCGGCCAGTATCGCCGTAATATGTGATCAAAAGTAAAGCAAAAAGTGGCGGATTTCCGCCACTAGCATATGTTTCGTTGTTTTTGAATTAAGTACCTGACTTTCAGTTGTAGAGTTTGATTTTCGTCAATACCGTTGGGTAACGGCTGGCTAATCTCATTGAACCACATGGCTCCGAGAGGGACCGAAATGAGATACGCACGCCTTACCCCGGGACAGGGTTTTCAGCCCGTCAACAGCTTCCTCTACTACCTGCAACGGCTGGTGGTGTCGCCCCGCCTGCGCAGCCTGTGCGTCCGGGCTTTCCGGAACTGGGTGCGCATGCGCAGGGGGCGCGGCACCGCTGCCGACGCCGCCATTTCGCAGCGCCAGCTGCTCGACACCCTGCGCTCGGATGGCTATTCCTCGCTCGGCACCCTGCTCACGCAAAGCCAGTGCGACGACATCCATCACTATTTCGCGGACAAGCAGCTGACCGGCCGCGGCGACGGCGCGTCCGGCTACGTCATCGGCCAGGCGCCGGCGCATGCCCGCATCGGCGAATACAGCCTGCGCGACATCGTCGGCTGCCCGCACATCCTGGAGCTGGCAAATGACCGCCGCCTGCTGCAACTGGCGGCCAGCTATATCGGTTGCAAGCCCACGATTTCCCAGCTCGGCCTGCGCTGGTCCTTCCCTGTCCAGGAAACGCGCAGCGACCTGCAAACCTTCCACCGCGACTCGGAAGACTGGCGTTACCTGAAAGTGCTGATCTACCTGACCGACGTCGGCCCCGGCGACGGTCCCCACGTATACGTGCGCGGCACGCACCTGACCAAGGCGTCGATGCGGCTACGGGTGCAAAGCGACAGCGAAATCGCGCAGCAATACGGCGAGGACAAGCTGGTTGTCGCCACCGGCAGCCGCGGCTTCGGCTTCGCCGTGGACACCGCCGGCATCCACAAAGGCTCCCGCCCGGCCGACAAGCCGCGCCTGATGCTGCAGATCCAATATTCCCTCTTCCGCAGCTACGCCTACGTCTACGAACCCCAGCCCTACCGCGGCTGGCCCCCCTTCGACCGCTACATCAACCGCCTGATCCTGGCCTTCCCATAGTCGCCCCCTGCAGCAGCGCCGGCTGCCACAAAACCTGCAGCGATTCCGC
>DASWYX010000615.1:0-3167 GCA_036404755.1 Pseudoduganella sp. | reverse complement strand
GCGCTGGGCCAATGAATTGAGCTATGGCGACGCGGCCGGCTATCTGCCGCTGCGCCGTTCAATCGCGGATTACCTGCGCTTCTCGCAGCGCATCGCCTGCGATCCGGAGCAAGTCATCATCTTCGCCAGTTCGCAGCAGGCGCTGGACCTGTGCGCGCGCCTGCTGCTCGATCCGGGCGATTCGGTACTAATGGAAGATCCCGGCTATCCGGGTGCGGCGCGGATTTTTGCAGTGGCCGGCGCCAGGGTGGTCAGCGTGCCGGTGGACTTGCAGGGCCTGTGCACCGAGCCGCCCCTGCCGGTGCGGCCGGACATGCGCCTTGCCTACGTGACCGCGGCGCACCAGACGCCGCTGGGCGGCAGCCTGCCACTGGAGCGCCGGCTTGCGCTGCTGTCCTGGGCCGAAGCCTGCGGCGCCACGGTGATCGAGGATGACTACGATGGCGAATTCCGCTTCCACGGCCAACCCATGCCGGCGCTGAAAAGCCTTGGCTCCGGCGAGCGCGTGATCTACATGGGTTCCTTCAGCAAGATGTTGGTCCCCTCGCTGCGCCTGGCCTACATGGTCGTCCCCGGCTGGCTGGCGGACGCCTGCCGCGCCGCGATTTCGCTGACGATGCGCCATGCGCCCCTGCACCAGCAGGCAGTGCTGTCCGACTTCATTGCGGGCGGCCATATGGCGCGCCACGTCCACCGCATGCGCCTGCTCTATGGCGAACGCGCGCAGCGCTTCCAGCAGGAGTGCAAGGCGCGCTTCGACGGCCTGTTGTCGCCCATCCCCGTCAGCACTGGCCTGGATGCGACGGTGCTGTTGCCCGCGCACGCGAACGACGCCCAGGTAGCGGCCGCGCTGCACAGGGGCGGCATCGAAACGCGCCCCCTCTCCTTCTACAGCGTGCAGCACAAGGCGCCGCCGGGACTGGTCATGGGCTTTTCCGCTTTCGACGAAGCCGCCATGCGCAAGGGCATGGACGACATCGCCAAGGTGCTGGACAGCCTGCGATTGCGGCCCTAATCCATCGTCAATACGATTTTGCCGATGTGCCGGCCGGAGTCCATCAGCGCGTGCGCCTGCGCCGCCTGTGCCAGCGGGAATGTCTGGTAGACCTGGGGCTTGATGCTGCCGTTTTCCAGCAACGGCCACACATGCGTGCGAAGCTCGTCGATCAGGATCGCCTTTTCCGCCGGCGTCCGCGATCGCAGCGTGGAGCCGATATGCGTGAGGCGCTTGCTGAGCATGGGGAACAGGTCCAGCTCTTTCGCCGCGCCCGCGATCACGCCAATCTGCACAATGCGCCCATTCATCGCGGCGGCGGCGTAATTGCGCGCCACATAGTCGCCGGCAATGATGTCGATGACGATGTCCACGCCCTTCCCGCCCGTCGCGGCGCGCGCCGCTTCAACGAAGTCCTCTTCCTGATACAGCACGGCCACGTCGGCGCCGAGGCGCTGGCTGGCTTCCCGCTGCGCCGGCGTGGCGACGGTCGTGATGATTTTTGCGGCCCCGAAGGCTCGCGCCAGCATGGTGGCCGTGGTGCCGATGCCGGAGGCGCCGCCGTGAATCAGGATATCGTCGCCCGCCCTGAACTGCCCGCGCTGGAACATGTTCAACCACACGGTCATGAAGGTCTCGGGCAGCGCTGCCGCTTCAATCGCGCTCAGGCCCGGCGGCAAAGGCAGGGTATTCGCTTCGTCGGCCACGCTGTACTCCGCATAACCGCCGCCTGTAATCAGCGCAGCCACCTGGTCGCCGGGACGGAATCGCGTGACCTGCGCGCCGGCTGAAACTACCACGCCCGCCACTTCCAGGCCGGGGATATCGGAAGCGCCGGGCGGCGGATCGTAGAGGCCTTTGCGTTGCATCACATCCGGGCCGTTCACACCCGCCGCCAGATGGCGGATCAGGACCTGGTCCGGCGCGGGCATCGGCATGGCGCGCTGGGAGGGGCGCAGCACCTCCGGACCGCCGGGTTTGCTGATTTCAATCGCGAGCATTACAGGATTTCCTTCAGCAGCAGTTTGGCGACGGCGCCGCCGGAGGCCGGGTTCTGGCCGGTGATCACACGCTGGTCCACGATCGCGAATTCTTCCCATGGCGCGCCGGCTTTCTCGAAATGTGCGCCACGCCTGACCAGTTCATCCTCGGTCAGGAAAGGTACGTACTGCTCCAGCTGGGCCAGGCGTTCCTCCTCGTTGCTGAATCCCGTGACGCGCTTACCACTGAGCAGCAGGCTACCGTCGGACAGGCGCACATTCAGCAGGCCAACCACGCCATGGCACACCGCGCTCACATAGCCTCCCGACTCGTAGACCGCGCGGGTCAGGTCCTCGAACTCCTGATTATCCGGGAAGTCCCACATCACGCCGTGACCGCCGACGAAATAGATGGCCACATAGTCCGCCGCCTTGACCTGCGATGGTTTCAGCGTGGCGCCCAGGCGGTTCATGAAATCGCGCCTGTGATACCACTCCCAATCGATGGGCGCCGCCATCGCGAGGCTATGCGGATCGATCGGCGTATAGCCGCCCTCCGCGCTGACGTAATCAACCTGCAGGCCCGCCTTCTCGACCTGCTCGACAAAATGCACGGCCTCGCCCAGCCAGACGCCAGTGGCGCGGTTCAGGTTCGGGTATTTCTCGGTAGTGGTGAGGACCACGAGGACTTTTTGCGACATGTTGCTCTCCTTTCGGTGACAGTAGCGTCATTAAACCGCTGCACCGCCCAGGCCGTGAATGCCGGAAAATGGAAGTCTCATGCCTAAAAGTCCAGGCCCCTGCAGCCTTGCGCAGACCGGTGCTACAGTGGCCTCATGAACCACACTGTCGAACAATTCTTGTCCCTGCTGCCGCTGGAGGGCTACTATCCCGCCGCGCTGGATGGCGTAACGCTGATGCGCGCCGACGCGAGCACGGGCCGCGTTCCCGTATTGCAGGAGCCGACCGTGGTGATCATGGGCCAGGGGATGAAACGGGGCTTTCTCGGGGAGGAGGAAGTCTGCTACCGGCCGGGCCAGTGCCTGGTGGTCTCCGTGCCCATGCATTTCGAGTGCGATACCTTGGTCGACAGCGCCGGGCCGATGCTGGCGATGGCGGTGCGCATCGATATTGCGCTGGTCAATGAGCTGATGGCGAAGATGGAAACTGGCGGCACGGGCGCCGCAGCCGCG
>DASWYX010000614.1:0-8366 GCA_036404755.1 Pseudoduganella sp. | reverse complement strand
CCGCTCGGCGGGCCGGACGGCGGCGACGGCGGCGGTGGCGGCAGCGTCGGAGGCGGCGGGGGCGGGGCGGTTGCGCAGGCGCCATTGCACGCCCACGCCCATTTCATCCAAAAACACCGCGCTGCGGTGCGGCAGCAATCCGCTCATAGGCTGTAACGCATCACGATGGCGTCCTCGCGAGTCTGGTTGGCCGCGGGGTAGTAGCCCTTGCGGCGGCCGATTTCGTTAAATCCGTAGCGCTGGTAAATCTGCAGCGCGCGCACATTGGACGGGCGCACTTCGAGCAGCATGGATTCCATGCCCAGTCCGCGCGCCAGCGCGACCGACTGGTTCAGCAGGAAGCGTCCGAGCCCCTTGCCCTGCCAGGGCGCGGACACGGCGACATTCAGCAAATGCGCCTCGTCGACAATGGCCATGATCAGGAAATAGCCAAGCAGTTCGCGGTCCTGCGCGCGCAGCACCCAGGCCTGGTAGCCCTGCGACAGCGAATCGGCGAAATTGGCGCGCGTCCAGGGATGCGGATAGACGGCGCGCTCCACGGCGACCACCTCGTCCAGATCCGCTTCCTGCATCGGCTCGTACACCAGCCGAGCCAGATCCCATACCTGCTGCTTCATGCCTGCGACGCCTTCATTTCCGCGCGCTCTTCCTTCGTGTACGCGACCTTGTTGCGCAGATAGAGCGGTTGTGCCTGCGCTGCGGGCACGGCGTGGCCTTGTTCGAACAGGCGAGCGCCGAGGTGGGCGATCTGCACGGCGTGGGGCATGATGGCCGCGTGGGCGCCGGCGGCGAAAGGCTTGCCAGCGAAAGCGTCCGGGTAGGCCGCGAAACCGTTGCCGCAGGCGGATAGGGGGCCGCTGGGCGCCTGGGAAGCAGCGGCGGCGGCCGGGCCGGCGGCGGGGGCGACGTCGGTGGGTGCGGTGAGCGCGGGGGCGAGGACTGCGACGGGGGTGTCGCCGTCGAAGCGGTACTGCGCCCAGTACACTTCATTCATGCGTGCATCGAGCACGGCCAGCACGGCGTCGGCGCCGTGCGCCTGGCGGCAGGCGAGCGCCATGGCGTCAAGAGTCACGACGGGAACCAGCGGCAGGTCCGCGCCAAAGCCCAGGCCCTGCGAAATGCCGCAGGCGGTGCGCACGCCCGTGAAGGAGCCCGGACCGGCGCCGTAGGCGATCGCGTCGCAATCGCGCAGCGCTATGCCCGCCTCGTCCAGCAATTCCTGCACCATGGGCAGCACGGACTGCGAGTGCGTGCGCACGCCGGAGGATTCGCGGAAGATTGCCTCCCCGCCGCGCAGCAGCGCGCAGGAGGCCATTTCGGAGGACGTTTCAATGGCAAGAATGATAGGCATAAGCGGTATTTTACCCTGCCATGTACAATACGTCCCCATGCACAGCACTACTTTACACGCCGACAACCGCGCCGAAGTGGCAGCCGCCCTGGCCCAGGATCACCTGATCGTGGCCTGCCTGTGCGCAGCGTGGTGCGGCACCTGTTCCAGCTACCGCGCCGTGTTCGACGAACTGGCTGCGCGCCATCCGGACAAGTACTTCCTCTGGGTCGATATCGAGGACCATGCGGACGTGGTGGGCGACCTGGATGTCGAGAACTTCCCTACCCTGCTGATCCAGAAACACGAGAATGTGGCCTTCTTCGGCACCATGCTGCCGGACCCGAATGTGGCGCACCGGCTGATCGAGACGCAGGCGGCGCTTGGCGACGAGGAGCTGGCGCGGCAGGCCGCGAGCACGCCGGAAAGGCAGCAGTGGCAGCAGGAGTGCAATTTGCGCGTCCTGCTGGCAGCGGCGGATCAATGATCCGCCCTACGCGCCGTCGATGACGCGACGCGCTTGGGTCGGTGGGCTAAACGAGGCGCAAAGGCAAACTGCGCAAACGCTGGCCCGTCAGCTTGAACACGGCATTTGCCACGGCCGGCGCAACGGGCGGCACGGGCGGCTCGCCGACGCCTTGCGGCGGCTCGGTGCTGAGGATGATGACCGTCTCCACATGCGGCGCCTCGTTCATGCGCGGCACAGGATAATCGCCGAAATTGGTCTGCTGGACCTTGCCGTCCTTGATCGTCACCTCGCCGCCCAGCGTGGCGGACAGCCCGAAAATCACGCCCGACTCCACCTGCTGCGCGATCAGATTCGGATTCACCGCCATGCCGCAGTCAATCGCGCACACCACGCGGTGCACGCGAATCTGCTTCTCCACCACCGACACCTCTGCCACCTGCGCCACGATGCTGCCGTAGGACTGGTGCAGGGCGACGCCGTGTGCGCGCCCCTGGGGCGGCGTGCCCGCCTTGTGGATGGCCGCATTCAGCACGGCCAGATGGCGCGGGTGGTTGAACAGCATGGCGCGGCGGAATTCCACCGGGTCCTTGCCCGCCGTGGCGGCCATTTCGTCGATGAAGCTTTCCTTGAAAAAGGCATTGTGCGAATGGCCGACCGAGCGCCAGTTCCCCAGCGGGACCACGCTCTCCACGGACAAGTGGCTGATGCGCTGGTTGGCGATCTCGTACTGCATGTCGAACAAGCCTTCGGACGTATGCTTCTCCGGCCCCATCCCCGGCAAGCCCAGGTTCCGCTTCAGGAACTGGTGCACCAGCACCCCGCTGACGCTGCGCGCCTCCCAGCTGATGATATTGCCGCCCTCGTCCAGGCCGGCGGTCATGCGCGCCATGGCCGCGGGGCGGTAGACGTCATGCGTCATGTCTTCTTCGCGCGTCCAGATCACCTGCACCGGCGCGCCCTTGCATTCGCGGGCGATGGCGACGGCCTGCGCCACCATGTCCACTTCCAGGCGGCGGCCGAAGCCACCGCCCAGCAGGTGCTCGTTCAGCACCACGTCCTTTTCCTTCACGCCGCCGACCATGGCGGCGATGCGTACGGCGAAAGTGGGCGCCTGGGTGCCCAGCCACAGGTGCACCTTGCCATCCTTGACCTGGGCCGTGCAGTTGACGGGCTCCATCGTGGCGTGCGCCAGGAAAGGCACGCGGTATTCGGAATGGATGGTGCGCAGCGCGTCGGCCGCTTTCGCCATATCGCCGCGGCTGTAGTAGGTATAGCCATCGTCCTTGGCCAGCGCTTCCGTGAATTCGGCGTAGATGCGCTCACTGGACAAGGCGCCGTTGCCGCCATCGTTCCAGCGGATTGGCAAGGCGGTAGCGGCCTGGCGCGCCTGCCACCAGCGGCGGGCCACCACGGCCACGCCGGCGCCGGCCGCGCTCTTTTCCTGCAGCGCGCCGCTGAAATCGATTACGCTCAGCACACCGGGCATGGACAACACATCGGCCGGATTGATGCCCTGGATCGAGCCGCCGATATAGGGCGACATGCGCACAGCCGCATACACCATGCCGTCCAGCCGTGCATCGATGCCGTACTTCGCGCTGCCATCGACCTTGACGGGTGTATCGCGGCGCTGCACGCTGCTGCCGATCAGGCGGAAGCTGTGCGTATCCTTCAGCACGACCTTGTGCGGCTTGCCCGCCGCGGCGCGCACCACCAGGCTGCCGTAGCTGGCCTTCTTGCCGCTGATATCGTGATAGAGATGGGAATCCTCGGTCCGCACCTGCTCCGGCGGCACATTCCACTGGCGCGCCGCTTCGGCAATCAGCAGCGCACGCGCCGTGGCGCTGGCTTCGCGCAGCGGCCCCCAGGAATCGGCAATGCTGGACGAGCCGCCCGTCAGGTTCACGCCCAGTTCGCGGCCCACTTTCTCGAACACCCATTGCGTGAACTCCTGCACCTTCCCGCTTTCGTCCGGATGGAAGTGCCAGTTGTCGCGCATCACGGTCAGGTTGCTGTAGATCTTGTCGATCGGCGCCTGCACCAGCTGGATGGAGGACAGGGGCACGTCCAGCTCCTCCGCCACCAGCATCGGCAAGGCGGTATGCACGCCCTGCCCCATTTCGGCGCGGTGCATGACCAGGGAGACGGAGTTGTCCGGCGCGATGGCGATCCAGCCATTCAGCGCCACGGCGTCCTTCCCCACCGGCAGCCTGGCCTTGCTGTGCAGGCGCTGGCGCGGTGGCGCAACGCCCCAGCCAACGATCATCGCGGCGCCTGCCACGGCCACGCCGCTCAGCAGGAACCGCCTTCTCGAAATACGGGACGGCTTCAGCATCTGCGAGTCTCCCTCATGGCAGCCAGCGCTGCAGCAAATCCTCCGGCATCACCGGGCGGCTGTAGAAATAGCCCTGCGCCTGGTTGCAGCCGTGCCGCAACAGGAAAGCCGCCTGTTCATCGGTCTCCACGCCTTCCGCAATCACGGACAGGTTCATGCTCTTGCCCAGCTGGATGATCGCGATGGCGATCGCCTCGTCGTTGACGTCCGTCGAAATATCCTTGATGAAGGAACGGTCGATCTTCAGCGTCTGCACCGGCATCTGCGTCAGGTAGGCAAGCGAAGAATACCCCGTTCCGAAATCGTCGATCGCCAGGGAGACGCCCACGGCGTGCAGGTCGTTGATGAAGGCCAGCGCATCGCCCGTGTTCATGATCAGCGACTCGGTCACTTCCAGCTGCAGGCGATGCGGCTCCAGGCCCGTTTCAGCCAGGATGTCGCGGACCATGGCCACCATCGAACCGCGCTCGAACTGCTTGGCCGAGAGGTTGACGGCGATCTTCGGCACCACCAGCCCGCCCTCCTGCCAGCGCACCATCTGGCGGCAGGCTTCATACAGCACCCACTTGCCCAGCTGGTTGATGAAGCCCGTATCCTCGGCCAGCGGGATAAAGCGGATCGGCGGCACCAGGCCCAGTTCCGGGTGGTTCCAGCGCACCAGCGCTTCCACGCCGATCAGGCGACCGGTGTCGATTTCGACCTGCGGCTGGTAGTTCAGGAAGACTTCTTCCTTCTCGATCGAACGACGCAGGAAGGTTTCCAGGCGCAGGCGCTCCACTCCCTCGCCCGTCATCGACGGCGCGTAGAAGCGGTAGCCGTTGCGGCCGCGCGCCTTGGCCTGGTACATCGCCACGTCCGCATTGCGGATCAGCATATTCAGGTCGGAAGCGTCGGCCGGGAACAGCGAGATGCCCACCGAGCAGGTCACGAACAGTTCGTGGCCGGCCACCATGAACGGCTGCTCGAACATGCCAACCAGCTTGTCAGCCACCAGGCTGGCGCCGTACTGGCCGTCCACATTCTCCAGCAGCACGATGAATTCGTCGCCGCCCAGGCGGGCCAGCGTATCGCCCTCGCGCAGCTTGTCGGACAGCGCGTGCGCCACCTGTTTCAGCAGCTCGTCGCCGACATGGTGACCCAGTGTATCGTTGACGTTCTTGAAGCGGTCCAGGTCAATGAACAGCAGCGCCAGCTGCTCGTTGTCGCGCGTGGTGCGCTGGATGGCGTGCTGCAGGCGGTCGTGGAACAGCAGGCGGTTCGGCAGCTGGGTCAGCGGATCGTGGTGGGCAAGGTGGTCCAGCTTTTCCTGCGATTCCTTGACCAGGGTGATGTCGCTGAACACGCCGACATAGTGCGTCGTGATACCGCGCGTGTCGCGCACGGCGGTCAAGGTCAGCCACTCCAGGTATTGTTCGCCGTTCTTGCGCAGGCACCAGATCTCGCCGCGCCAGTAACCGGTATTCACTAGCTCCTTCCACAAGTCCTGGTAGAAGTTTTCGTCGTGGCGGCCGGAGCGCGTCAGGATGCGGTCCTGGCCAAGGGCTTCCGCTTCCGTATAGCCGGTGATCTGGGTGAAGGCCGGGTTCACGGCCACGATCGTGCCCTTTTCATCGATCACCATCACGCCGTCGGCAATGTGCTCCAGCACCGTGGCGGACAGGCGCAGCTTTTCTTCCGCCTCCTTGCGCGCCGTGATATCGGCATAGACCCAGATCGAGCCGTCGTTCGGGCGGTTCTGGTCGATCGCGCAGCCGGACACCATGCACCAGAACAGCGTGCCGTCGCGGCGGCGGTAGTGGCGCTCTTCGCTGAAGTATTCGCCCGCGCCCAGCGTCGGGTACTGGCGGGCGCCGGCCGTTTCGAAATCAAACGAGGTCGGGAACACGATGGACGTGGAGCAGCCCACCATCTGGCCCGGTTCATAGCCGAACAGCTCCTCGCAGCGGCGGTTGACGGAAACGATGGTCCGGTGGCGCACGAACATCACGCCGAACATCACGTTGTCCAGGATCGCGCTCTGCTCGGCCAGCAGGCCTTCAATGCGCATTTCATTGTGCTTGCGCTGGCTGATGTCGGAGATGATGCCGTCCACCCAGGGCGTCTGGCCATTCTCGCCGAGTTGCGGCTGGCCGTTTTCCGCCACCCAGCGTTCGGTGCCGGTGGCGTCGATGATGCGGTATTCGATTTCGTATGGCTTGCCGTCCGCGATCGCGGCCACCACGGTGCGGCGCTGGCGTTTGCGGTCTTCCGGGCAAATCAGGTTGGCCCATGCGTGCGTGGTGCTGCGCATGAACTGGGAGGCGGAATAGCCGGAAATGTCTTCGATGGCGTCCGATACGAAGTCGATGGGTCCATCGGGACGGTAGCGGAACACGGCGCCCGGCACCTGGGTCACGATGGTGCGGAAGCGCTCCTCGCGCTGGCCGATGTCTTCGAACAGGTGCTTGATCGCCACCCGCATCTGCTCCAGCTGGCTGGCCAGCCGGCCCAGTTCATCGCTGCCGCGCAAGTCCATGCGCGTTTCGAAATCGCCATGGGACAGACGGTCGGAGAAACGCATCAGCTTGCGCAGGGGCTTCAGCAGGCGCGCATTCAGGAAAAGCACGATCAGCAGCAGCGACACCGTCAGCTGCATCGCCAGCACGAAAACATAGGACAGCTGCTTGTCGCGCAGCTCGGCCTGGCTCTTGGCGTCGTCCATCTCGACCATGATGCGGCCGATCTTCTCGCCCCGCACCAGGATTTCGCGCTCGGCGCGGTAGACATTGCCGATCGCGCGCTTGGGCGCTTCCAGGCGCATGAACTGGGTATCGGCCTGGCCCGTCACTTCGACCTTGATCACCGAGCGGTCGCGCATGACCGACTCCACCAGCGAGTGGGCCGATTCCGCATTCATATTCCACAGGGATTCCTGCATCCCGAGGGCGAGGATGTCGGCATTGCGCTGCAGCGACTCATTCAGCGCCGTGCGCGCCGATTGCTGCTCGTGAACGCCGATCAGCAGGTAGCTGCCGATAATCGCGGGAATGACCAGTCCACCGAAGACCACCAGTAGCAAAGCGCCATAGATGGAAAGTCCGTACAGAGCGCTGAGACGGGTTCGCAGTTTTCGGTATAAGTGGCTAGCCATGCAGGACGGTGGAGTTGAAAAAATACCCAGCAGCAATTATGCACGGAATTCAAGGGCATAGTCACCCTATTCCGAGCATTCTTGCTATGATCGGCGCTCTTGAACAGAGGAGCATCTTATGTCGTTTTCCATGTATTCCGCATCCATTCCGGTATTTCGCCAGATTCTGAACAGCCTTCTGGCAATTCTGAACAAGGCGGAGGCCCATGTCGAAGAGAAGAAAATCGATCCCAACGCACTGTTGCAATTCCGTCTCTACCCGGACATGCTGCCCTTCACCCGCCAGATCCAGATCGCGGCCGACTTCGCCAAAGGCGCAGGCGCCCGCCTGGCCGGCCAGGATGTGCCGTCCTATGAGGACAGTGAAAAGACCTTCGGGGAACTGAAGCTGCGCATCACCCGCACCCTGGCTTTCCTGGATTCGCTGCCGCAGGCGGCGATCGAGGAGAGCGCCGGCCGCGCGATCACGACCGGTTCGGGCGAGAAGACCCGCCATTTCGTGGGCCAGGAGTATCTGGTGCATTACGCGCTGCCGCATTTCTATTTCCATGCGACGACTGCGTACGACATCCTGCGCCATAACGGGCTGGAAATCGGGAAGAAGGATTTTATCGGGGCCTGGTAAAACCTAACTCCGGGTCAGACGGGGACGCCGAGTCCCAAGGGTCTGACCCCGGCCGTTCGCCGCCGCAAGCTGGGTCTGACCCTTGGGTCTGACCCGGTTTTGGGTTCAAGAATTCCGCCGCGGATACCCCTGCGCCAGAATCCGCTCCCACACCTTCTCCTTCGCCTCGGCGCTCATCGACACCCAATGCGCCACCTCGATATAAGTCCGTCCGCAGCCGCGGCAGATTTCATCGAAAGTCGTCGAGCAGACCGCCACGCAAGGCGTATCCGGGCGCTCGGGCAATTTCTCTTCAGCCATCACTTCACCTGCAGTCCCAACTTGTCCCAGCCCTCGTGGCCGAGCTTTTCCATGGTTTCGATATTCTTCTCGAAAATGGCTTCCGCTTCCGGGAAGGCTTCCACGGCGCGGTCGATGCTCTCCTCGCGCAGCAGATGCAGCGTCGGGTACGGCGAGCGGTTGGTATAGTTGCCGATA
>DASWYX010000613.1:0-10955 GCA_036404755.1 Pseudoduganella sp. | reverse complement strand
CCTGCTCAATTTCCTGATGCACCACCCCGGCCGCGTGCATACGCGCGCCCAACTGCTGGACCAGGTCTGGGGCAATGCCGTCTACCTCGACGAGCGCACCGTCGATGCCCACGTCGGCCGCCTGCGCAGCGCCCTGCAGCCCAGCGGCCACCATGCCCACATCGAAACTGTGCGCGGCAGCGGTTACCGCTTCAAGGGAACAGCGTGGTCATCCTGACTCCGCGCGAGCAGGAATATCTGCTGCATGCGCTGGAAACCGCCCACGCGTTGCGCGAGCAGTACGAATTTTATTTATGGAGCCAGGGGGCGATGCAGGCGCTGCTGCCGCACCGCGTCCTGTTGTGCCTGCGGCTCGACGCGGACGGTGACCCGCAGCAAATCAATTGCCTGCACAGCGCCGTGCTCGACCCCTCGCAACGCCGGAAATTGTGCGATGTGCGCGAGGGGCCCGGGCCCGCGCTGATGCGCCAATGGCAGCAGGGCGGCGGAGTGCCGCTGGCGCTCGAGGCTGGTGAGTTCGGCCCCGCGCTGATCCACGGCACAGGGGCCTTGCCGAGCGGCGGCAGCTGCTTCGTGTTGCTCGGTCTGCCGGCGCCGGCCGAGGCCCGGCACAGCTGGCTATTGCAATTGCTCTTGCCCTGCCTGCATATTGCGCTGCAGCGTGTAGCGGCGGGCGAAGCGCAGGCCCGCCATGCATTGTTGCCTGTTTCGCCGCGGCAGGCCCAGATCCTGGACGGGGTGCGCGAAGGCAAAAGCAATGAGGAAATCGGCCGGATCCTGGGCATCAGCGCCCTGACGGTCAAGAATCATCTGCAGCGGCTATACCGCCAACTGGGCGTCAGCAACAGGGCCCATGCCGTGGCCTTGTACGGAGCGCGTAAATTCGATTGACCCGGACGGGGTGGGGCGGGATCATGGCGCATGTCCCGATGAGGTCCCGCCATGAACCGATACCTGTTCCTCCTGCTGGCCTGCGCTGTTTCTGCCTGCAGCCATGCCCAGCCTGATCTGCTTAGCCAGTTGCGTGCGCTCGACCGTGGCTGCAGCAGCGATACCCAGTGCCGCACGGTGCCCGTAGGCGCCAAGCCCTGCGGCGGCCCGGAAACCTACCTGCCTTATTCCACGGCGCGCGAGCAGCCTGCCAAAGTGGCGCAGATCGCCGAGCGCTACAGCAAGGAACGCGAGGCGAAGTTCAAGTCCATGGGCGTAGCCGGCGATTGCATGATCGTGACCGATCCTGGCGCCGTATGCCGTGCAGGCAGCTGCGAGACGGCCGGCGGGGCGAAGGCGCAATAAAAAAACGCCGCGCAATTTGCGCGGCGTTGAGCTACTGCCAGGGCTGATCAGAAGCGGCCTGGCGCGTCGTTGCGCTGGGCGGTCGCTTCCGGCACTGGATCGGTGGTGTCCACTTCCAGTACGGTGATGGCGGTGTTCACGTTGTTGACCGTGTACACCATGGCTGCCAGGTGCTTGGCTGGAGCCAGGTCATACCAGCTGGCAGCGGCGGTTGCCGTGCCGCTCTGGACCACGCCCGGAGGCGCATTCACCTTGAAGTTGCCGCCGATCTCGCCGTTCTTCAAGACCCACGAGGACAGCGTGTAGTTTGAGGTGCCGCCCTTGGGGGCGTAGCCGACCACGCAAGCCTTGTAGGTGCCTGCCGCCGGTACGGATACCGTCACGACCTCGTTGGAGCTGGAACCGCCGCTGCTGCCTACCACCGCGCCGGCCTGGTTCAGGACGATCAGGTCCAGGTCATCCTTGCCGCCGGCCTGGTAGCCGGAAGTGTCACTGTCGTACAGCGCGGCGCGCAGCAGCAGAGAGTCCGAAGGCACCGTGATGCTGTGTACCTTTACGCCTGCGTTGCCGCCGGCGGCGCAGGCCGCCACGCCACCATCGCTGGACTTGTCGACGCCGACCGTGTTGGCGCTGCGGGTGGCCGGCTTCAGGCCGCCTTTCTTGATGCCCAGCATGCCGGTGTAACCGGCTCCTACCGTGAAGGACACATTACCGCTGGCAGCTTCGCTGGTCAGTACCGACGGCACGGCGAGGCTGGCCGCGCGGGCGGTCAGCGGGCTGCGCACGACGTGGCCATTGGTGTCGGTCCAGGTCAGGTTGCCATAGGCCCAGGCATTGAGCGCGGCGCTGGAGCGGGTCAGCGTGACATTGAACGAGCCCTTCGCCCCTGGCGCCAGGTTCAGCGAGCTCGGCGAGACAACCACGTCATAGCCGGGCAGCGTTGCCTGGGCAGTGTAGTTGCCCGGCTGGTCGCTGACGTTGGTCACGGTGCGCGTCAGCGTGATCTTGCCCAGCACGGTGGAGGCAGTCAGCGACGGCACGTTCAGGTTGTAGGGCTGGACCGAACCGTAGGTCTGGCAGAACGACGCGCTCAAGGTGCCCGGAATGCCGCACATGTAGCGGATCCAGTCGAGCGGGCCATGATCATAGACGAGGCCCGGATCGACCGCCTTGTTGGGCGCCACGTGGCCTGCGCCCTGCGCCCACGGCAGCCTGCCGTTGGCCATGCCCGGCTGGCCGTCGTTGAAGGTGTCGAAGGCGGTGGTCATCAGGGCCGACTTGATGGCGGCCGGCGACCAGGTCGGGTGCGCCTGGCGCAGCAGGGCGGCCAGGCCGGCCACGTGCGGGCTGGACATCGAAGTACCCTGGTAGGAAGCCCAGTTCGGCTCCGGCACATCGATGTTGTTGGCGATAGCGTCGCGCTGGGCCTTGGTCTTGTCCGCAGTCACGCCTGCCAGAACGTCCACGCCAGGCGCGGTCAGGTCAGGCTTCAGCAGGTTGGCGTTATGACGGTTCGGGCCGCGCGAGGAGAAGTCGGCCATCTTTGGCGCCGGCGTCGTGCCCACCTGCGGGCTGAATTTGCCGATGGCGCTCAGCGTATTCGCGTTGGCGGCAATATAGGCTTTGACAATGGCGCCATCGTTAAAGTTCAAGTGCACTGACGGTACGCTGTGCGGGTCGGCAATCGGCGCCGTCGTGTTCGACACATCGATCAGGATCATGCCCACGCCGCCGGCATCCTTGACCGCCTTGGACTTGTCCACGCGGGCGCTGACGCCACGTTCGCACAACAGCACCTTGCCGGCAACCTTGGCAGGGTCCAGTGCGGCAGCGTCCGTCGCATTGTTGGCGGCGCGGTCGGTCGCGTTGTAGCAGCGCGCCGCGGCTTGCTTGTCGAAGGTGCTCAGGCTGGCGAATGGCTGCACCGCTGCATCCTGAGCCAGGATGGTCGGCGTGCCCGGCAGCGGCGTTTCATTGTAGGAGGCACCGAGGTAGGTCGCGCCGCCGACGCTCAGATTGGCTCCGTTGAAGCGGTTATGGGTGGAGGCGGCCACCGTGGTTAGCCATGGCGATACGTGAGCCACTGCATTCGATGGGCCGCTGTTGCCGGCCGATGCGGCGACGAACACACCGGCGGCGGCCGCGTCGAAGAAGGCCAGTTCAACCGGATCGGTGACCGAAGTCTGGGAACCGCTGATCGAGTAGTTGATCACATCCACGCCGTCGGCCACGGCCTGATTGATCGCAGCCACACTGTCCGAGGTGAAGCAGGAATTGCGGCTGCCGGTGCCGTCCGGGTTGGTTTCATCCACATAGGTCCAGCACACCTTGTAAGCGGCGAGGCGGGCACGCGGCGCCATGCCGGATACGCGTCCGATATTAATGCCGGACAGGTTGGCGGCCACGCCATTGTTGCCGCCGGAAGTGGTCGAAGTATGGGTGCCGTGACCGCCATGGCCCTTGGCGCCGGCGATGGAGTCGCGCGGCGAGGTGAACTCGGTCCAGTGCTGGACCAGATTCTGGGCTTCGAAGCCGGCGCGGAAGGCGCGTGCTCCGATCAGCTTGTTATTGCAATGCAAGGAGGTGAAGCCTTCGCCGGTATCGCAGCCGCCTTTCCAGCCGGCCAGCGGCTGATAGGCAGGCGTACCGGACGCGTCGAACGTCGGATTGCCATTGGCATCGACGCGGTCGGCGTAAGCCGGGTTTTCCGGCCAGATGCCGCTGTCCACCACGCCGATGACCACGTTTTCGCCGGCGGCGATCTTGCCGCCCAGCTTATCCCACAGGCCGCTGCCCGGCTGGTCCAGGCCGAGGAAGGTCGGCGTGTAGTTGGTGTCGAGCGAGAGCGGTTCGTCGGCGGTGATGCCGGCGACGGCGGCGTTTTTCTTCAGCGCGCGCACTTCGTCGTCGGTCAGGCGCGCGGCGAAACCGTTCAGCACCAGCGTGTACTGGTGAATGATTTCGGCAGCCGGCACGGTGGCGGCAACGCTGGACTGCTTCTGCTCCAGGTAGCTCAGGTATGCCTGCACATCGCTGGCGCTGACGTCGAGGCGGGTGCCGGGAGCGGGGCGGGTGGCGGGCAGGCCGCTGACGCCGCCGGTGTAGGTGGCGGCCGGCGCGTCGGCCAGGCGCACGATATAGGTGTGGCGGGCTTCATCGGCAGCGGCTTGCAGCGCCAGGCCGGACAGCAGCGCCATCACGGCGAGAGAGACTGGACGTAGTTTCATATCGGGTTCCTCAGCTGTGTTCGGTTATTGGGCGCGGCGGCGGCGGATTGCGGCGAGGCCGGCCATCCCGAGCAGCATCAGTGGAGCGGTGCCCGGCAGGGGTACTTCCACCTGCAGGTCGTCAACGGCGAACTGGGCCAGGAAGACGGGCGCGCTGGCATCGTTGAGGCAATTGCCGGCGCCATCGAACATGCAGGCATCAATGGTCAGGCTGGACAGATTCAGGCGGCTGAATTCGGGGTCCAGCAGCCAGTTGGCGAACTGGAAGTTCCCGCCCTGGTCCTGCCCGGCGAAGTCCCTGGCTGCGGTCACGGTGCTGCCGTCCGTCAGCAGGCCGGTCAGGCGCAGCTGCCCATAGACGCCATCTGGCAGGCCACCCAGCGGTGCGAGGAAGGCGAAGTTCAGCGAGCTGAGGCTGAAGAAGCCCACGCCGCCGTCGCGCATGATCGTGATCGAGCCGTCGTTCTCGCCGCCGAAGTAGTGGCTCAGGTTGCCGGACGGGCAGGAAAAGGCCTGGTTGCAGCTGGCCGGATTGGAGCCGTCGAAAATGGCGCCAGCCTGGCCGCTGGCGCCGAGGGATTGCCAGAATGCGCTGTCATTAACAGTCATCTTGAACCCGCTGTCCTTGAAACTCTGGCCGCCCGTGTAGATGGTATCGCCCGCGCTGAGCGTTGGCGTCACCACATTGGTGACGGCTTCAAATGAAATGAAATCGGCGTGCGCGGCCGGCGCGGCCAGTATGGCCGCCGTGCTGGATAGCACGGCACAGGCAAGCTTCTTGAGTTTGAGTTTCATGACTCGGGCCCTAGGTATTGTCATTATTAAAAAGAATGGCGGCGGGATCACCGCGGCGATTCTGCTCGCACCTGTGTTGATCAGGTTGCAATGAATATAACAACAAGATCAATTTCCGTGGTCATAAACTTAATGTTTTTAATTTAGTTAGATGAGCAATTTTTCAAAATTTATTCGGTTCTCCCTACGGAAATTCATGTTGAAGCAGATCTACAATATTGTGAAAAATTTACGACAGTTTTGACGATAGTCAAAAGAGCAAAATAGGGCGTTGAAAAATGCTCACGCACGGATGGGAAAACATTGTCGAAACCTCAAACCGCGTGGTAGCCTGTGCCGTTAATTCAAGGGAGGCTGTACTGATGGTCGCAAGGAAGCATGGCAAAGGATTCACGCTGCTTGAGCTGTTAGTGGTAATCGTCATCATCGGCCTGCTGGCCGCCTATGTCGGCCCCAAATACTTCTCGCAACTGGGCAAATCCGAGGTCACCGTGGCCAAGGCCCAGATCGAAGCGTTCGAAAAATCCCTCGATACTTACCGGCTCGACATGGGCCGCTATCCGACCACGGAAGAGGGCCTGGCCGCGCTGCTGGCCGCGCCGCCGACGGCAGGCGCCAAGTGGAACGGTCCTTACCTGAAAAAAGGCGTGCCGCCCGATCCATGGGGCCGTCCATATCAGTACAAGTCGCCGGGCGCCAAGTCCGAGTACGAAATCGTCTCGCTGGGCAAGGACGGCCAGCCGGGCGGCGAAGGCGATAACGCCGATATCAGCAGCGCCCAGTAAGCTCCACCGAAGCCATGCAGTTCGAGGTTCGCACCCTGTCGCCGGAAATGGTGATCGGCCACGCCGTGGTCGATGGCCGCGACGAGGCTGACGCACGCCGCCAGGTGGAGGCGCGCGGACTGTTCGTGTCGTCCATCACGCCCAAGCGCGGCGGCCTGCGCACGGGGAAGGGCAAGGCCCTCAACCTTGTTCTGTTCAGCCAGGAGTTGCTGGCGCTGCTGAACGCGGGCCTGGGCATTGTCGAAGCGCTGGAAGCCTTGCTGGAAAAAGAAGCGACGCCCGCCACGCGCAGCGTGCTGGAACGCCTGCTGGGCGGCCTGCGCGAAGGCCAGCGCTTCTCCACCGTGCTGGCCGAGCAGCCGCAATTGTTCCCGCCGCTGTATGTGGGCATCGTCAAGGCGGCCGAGGGCACGAGCGACCTGCCGCGCTCCCTGGCCCGCTACATCGACTACCAGCAGCGCATCGACACGGTGCGCGCGAAGATCGTCAGCGCCGCAATCTATCCCTGCATCCTGCTGCTGGTGGGCGGCGGCGTTTCCCTGTTCCTGATCGGCTACGTGGTGCCGCGCTTCGCCGAGGTGTACCAGGGCGCGGGCCGCAACCTGCCGTGGATGTCGCAAGTGATGCTGAGCTGGGGCCAGTTTGCCGCCGCGCATACGGCGCCGCTGCTGGCCGGTATCTTTGCCGCGCTGGGCGGGCTGGTATTTTCCGTGCGGCGCCTGATTGCCAGCGGCGGCCTGGCGCGACTGCTGGCGCGCATGCCGGGCATCGGCGAGCGGGTGCGCATCTATGAGTTGTCCCGTCTTTACCTGACCCTCGGCATGCTGAGCGAGGGCGGCATCACCATCCTGCACGCGATCGATACGGTGCAGGGCATGGTGTCGGCCAATGTGCGCCAGGGCCTGCAGGGTGCGCGCGCCATGATCGAATCGGGCCTGCCGCTGTCGACAGCCTTCGACGCCAACGGCCTGACCACGCCGATCTCGCTGCGCATGCTGCGCGTGGGCGAGCGCACCGGCGACATGGGGCCGATGCTGACCCAGTCCGCCGCCTTCTACGACGGCGAAATCAGCCGCTGGATCGACCGTTTCACCCGTACTTTTGAGCCGCTGCTGATGGCCTGTATCGGCCTGGTGGTGGGCGCCATTGTGGTGCTGTTGTATATGCCTATCTTTGATCTCGCCGGAGAGATGTCATGACGATTCCGGCTATCGACGCGGCGACCCTGTCCCGTGCCCGGAGCCAGCGCGCGCAGAGCAAGCGCAGCCTGGTGGAAGAATTGCACGCCATTTCCGGCATCGAGCCGCGCGTGGCCGTGCGTGCGCTGGCCCAGCCTTTCGGCCTGGCCGTGCTGGAGACGGTGGAAATGCTGGCTTTCGAGCCTGCCTTCGACCTGCTGCCCCTGTCGCAGGCGATGGCGCGGCACTGCGTGCTGCTGCGCGCACACGATGGCGTGATTGTCGGCGTGATCGCCGATCCCTTTGACCTCGACCAGCAAACCTGGCTGACGACGCAGGCGCGCTGCACGCCGCAGGCGCCGCTGCAGATCCGGCTGGCGCTGCAGTCCGATATCCAGGCCTATCTGTCGAAGCAGGAGGAGTCGGCGCGCGCCGTCGATACGCTGCTGCCGGGCGCCGACAACTCGCGCCGCGATGGCAAGACGGCCGCCGTGTTGTCCTTCGCTTCGGTATCGGAAGCGGCCAGCCCCGCGGTGCGCCTGGTGAACTCCACCCTGTATGACGCGCTGAAAGCCGGCGCTTCGGACATCCACCTCGAAAGCACCGCCACCGGCCTGGCCGTCAAGTACCGCGTGGACGGCGTGCTCGATCACGCCACGGCCGTCAACGGCGTGGAAGTGGCGGAGCAGATCATCTCGCGCCTGAAGGTGCTGGCGGAGCTGGACATCGCCGAGCGCCGCGTGCCGCAGGACGGCAGCTTCCGCGTCGAATCGAACAACCGCGAGATCGACTTGCGCGTGTCCATCATGCCTTCGATCCACGGCGAGGACGCCGTGATCCGTATCCTGGACAAGCGCGCCATGATCGAATCCTACGGCGCGCTGACGCTGGAGGCGCTGGGCTTCGATGCGCCGTCGCTGGCGACCTTGCGCACGCTGGCGCAGGAAGCCTACGGCATGCTGCTGGTGACCGGCCCCACGGGTTCGGGCAAGACCACCACGCTGTATGCGGCGCTGACCGAGATCCACAACGGCCGCGAAAAAATCATCACGATCGAAGACCCGGTCGAATACCAGCTGCCGGGCATCCTGCAGATTCCCGTCAACGAGAAGAAGGGCCTGACTTTCGCCAAGGGCCTGCGCTCCATCCTGCGCCACGATCCGGACAAGATCATGGTGGGCGAAATCCGCGACCGCGAGACGGCCGAAATCGCCGTGCAGTCCGCGCTGACGGGCCACCTGGTGCTGACCACGGTGCACGCCAATAATGTGTTCGACGTGTTCGGCCGCTTCACGCACATGGGCATCGACCCATACGCTTTCGTGTCGGCCTTGAACGGCATCTGGGCGCAGCGCCTGGTGCGCATCAACTGTCCGCACTGCGCGGCGGAATACACGCCAAGCGACGAGGAACTGGAGAGCGTGAGCCTCACGCGCACCGACGTCTACGATTACGAATTCAAGGAAGGCAAGGGCTGCGGCGACTGCCGTGGCACCGGCTTCAAGGGACGCCGCTCGATCGCTGAAATCCTCGTGCTGAACGACGAGATCCGCGAACTGATCGTGGAGAAGCGTCCGATCCGCCAGATCAAGCAGGCCGCCTATGAAGCCGGCACGCGCAGCCTGCGCCACGCCGCGCTGGAGCTGGTGCGCCGCGGCGGCACCACGCTAGCCGAAATCAAGAGGGTCACGCTGCATGCTTAAGAAACACGCCCTCTGCATCGGCGTCGCGCCGAATGCCGTCAGCCTGCTGCGCATTGCGCGCTGGGGCAGGGCGGCTCCGGAAGTGCTGGCCGAGCACAGTTTCGCCGCGGGCGCGGCGCCTGCGGACGCACTGGCCGCCGCGCTGCGTGAAGTGCTGACCGCCCAGGATGTCGGCGGCTGGCCGCTCAGCTTCGTGCTGGCCGATGAACTGACCCGCCTGTGGCAAGTCACGCCGCCACTGCTGGCGACGCGGCTTGCCGATCTGGAAGCGGCCGCCGCGCTGCGCTTTCATGCGCTGTTCGGCGAGTCGCCCGCTGCGTGGGACGTGTCGGCCGACTGGAATGCGGATCAGCCTTTCTTTGCCGCCGCCATGCCGCGCGCGCTGAAATCCACGCTGGAACAGATCGCCGCGGAGCGCGGCCTGGCCATTGTCGCCATGCAGCCGCACTTCATCAGCGTATGGAACCGCTGGCACAAGGCGCTGAAGAGCAATGCCTGGCTGGGCGTGATGCACAGCGGCGTGCTGACGCTGGGGGCCGTCGATGGACGCCAGCTGCGCTTCGTGCGCGCGCTGCCCGTGCCGCATGGCGCCGACCATTACTGGCTGACGCAGATGGTGCAGCGCGAAGCCTTGCTGCACGACCTGCAGCCGCCGCAGCTGGTGCAATTGGCCGGTCCGCTGCCGGCGGCATTGGCCAAGCCGCCCACGCACGATGGCCATATCGCGACCGCGCAACTGGGGGCGGGGCAGGGCGAAGGCTGGTCGGCCGCCAGCCTGCTGGCCTGCGCGGGAGGTGCCGCATGAAGGCCATGCAGATCGACTTCGCGACGCCCGGCTGGCGCCGCACGCTGTACCGCCTGCATCCGGCCATGCTGGCGGCGGGTGTGGCCGGTGCGCTGCTGTGCGTGGCCGCCGGCACGCTGGCGTGGCAGACGGCGCAGGAGCGCGAGGCGCGCGAGCGCCAGCTGAACGCCGCGCGCCAGAAGGCGGCCGTGAAGGCGCCTGTGCGGCTGCCGGAAACGGCGATTCCCGAAGCCCAGGCGGCGGCCGTCAACACGGCCGTCATGCAGCTCAATATCCCCTGGCGCGGCCTGCAGGATGCGGTGGCTGCCGCCACGCCATCCAGCATTGCGCTGGTGGCGCTGGAGCCCGACCCGCGCAAGCAGACGCTGAAGATCACCGCGGAAGCGAAGAATGCCGACGAAATGGTGGCCTACGTGGAGCAGTTGAAGCAGCAGGACTTCTTCCTCGGCGCCGGCATCATCCGCCATGAAATCAATACGGGCGACCCGAACCGGCCGCTCCGCTTCCAGGTTGAAGCACAGTGGAGGGCGCGATGAACGCCAACGCAACCCTGCTTCGCCTGCAACTGCTGGCGCGCCGCGCCGGTCCCGCAGCCTGCGTGGCCGCTGCGCTGCTGATTGCCGGCGTTGGCGCCACCGCCTGGGCGCTGGTGTCGCGCCAGGCGCAGCAGGTCGCCGCTGCGGCCATTCCAGCCGCGCCCACGCAACTGGTCGAAGCGCCGCCCCCGCCCAATGCCAATGAGAACCTGGCCGCCTTCTATGCAACGCTGGGTGAGAAGCGCTACGCCGAGCAGCAGGTGAAGATCCTGTTCGGCATCGCCGCCAAGACCAATCTGTCGCTGGACCAGGGCGAGTACAAATTCGGCTACGACAAAGCCAGCCGCGTGAGCACTTACCAGATCACGCTGCCGGTGCGCGGGCCCTACGCGAACATCTGGCAATTCAGCTTGCAGGCGCTGGCGGCCATGCCCTTCGCCGCGCTGGACGAGGTGAATTTCCGCCGTGAGACGATCACCGATCCCGTAGTGGAAGCGCGCCTGCGCTTTACGCTGTACCTGAAGGAGCAGCCATGAAGCCGCGCCATATGCTGATGGGCGCGGCGCTGGTCGCCGCCGGCGCACTGGTGATCTTTGGCGACAAGGCGCCGTCCGGCGGTGTGGTGGAATC
>DASWYX010000612.1:0-4062 GCA_036404755.1 Pseudoduganella sp. | reverse complement strand
CAGGGCCGGCTCTTCGCCGCGCCCGATCTCGCCGGGAGAGAAGATGACGTTGGCCGCAACCGAAGTTGCGTCGAACAGGCGCTTGCGCAGCGACCAGATGAAGATGAGCAGGCCTGTCACCGACAGGATGAATGAGGAGAGAAGCAGGGTTACGGTATCCACGGTTTATCCTTCACGGCCGTCCAGGCGAGGCTGGCTCAAATAGGGCGTGTACACGATGAGGTAGAGCAGAAAGACGGCCGACCAGCAGGCGGCTGAGGCAACCAAGAGTAGGTCGCGCTTTCCATTAGGCATATTGGCACACAAACGCAGCACTGCGCCACCCTCCAAAAGGTAGTACATGAAAGTTTCGGCGCGCCCGGCCTTGAGCGGGCGTCCCGTATGGCCGAGCGCCGTGCGCGTGATCATGCCGATGATGAGGCCGGACATCGCCCCGACGGCCAGCGCATGGAAGGCCGAGCTGGCGCTGCCTATGCCCAGCGCCGCCAAACCCAACAGCAGCAAACCGCCCGCGATCCACGCATAGGCCAGGTGCAGTACCCACAGCAGAGGTACGCGCAGCGTGCTTTGCGGCGCCCAGCCATACAACCGGGCCCCGTTCACGGCGGCCGCCGCAAAGGCCAGGACGGCGGTCGGCACAGGCGGTACGGGCAGCAGCCATGCCAGGGCAGTGAGGGCGATCAGGACCAGCGCAGCCTTGTCGCGCCAGGCCACGCTGCGCGGCCTGCCGCCCGGCGCGCCGTTGGCGGTAAACATGGGGATCACGCGGCCGCCGATCACCGCTTCCAGCAGCGTGACCAGCAGGATGGCGCCATGCACGGGCGTCAGCGGCGAGATGGCCAGCCAGCCCAGCGCGGCCGCGTGGTAAGCGATATTGGCGATCGACAGCAGTCCAAGGATCACGGCGATCGGATAATTGCGGCGGCTGTTGGCGCGCACCAGCACGCGCAGCAGCGCGCACGCGGCGGCCGGCATGAAGGCGGCGTCGATGGCGCGCGCCGCGACTGCGATGCCCGGATCGGCGCTGCCAGTGGCCAGCATCGCCGCGCGGCCGGCGAGCCACAGCAGGGCGAGGGCGGCCAGCGCAGCGCCACGCGGCGTCCACAACTTGGTCCAGTTGCGCGCAGCGGTGAGCAGGAAGCCGGCGATCACGGCGCCGGCAAAGCCGAACACCATTTCATGCGCATGCCACAGCAGATCGAGCGGCAGCATGCCTAGGTACCCCGCCAGCCAGAGCGGAACGGCGACCGCTGCCAGGGCGGCGGCCAGCAGGTAGAAAGGACGGAAACCCAGCCGCAGAAGGGCCGGCGGCTGCCTTGTTGTTTGCGGATCGTCGATGCGCAGGAGTTGTGAGCGGCTCATGGTAGCCTCGTTTTTTTAAGATGTATAATGAATGCTACATTAGCCCTTGGCTTAAAGCAATATTTGAAATGAATCTTTTAGTGGGTCTGCCATGAGATTGACATCCTTTACCGACTACACCCTGCGTTCGCTGATGGTGCTCGGCATGAACCGCGACCGCCTGGTGACCATCCAGGACATCGCGGACTTGCACGGCATCTCAAAGAATCACCTGACCAAGGTGATTCATCAGCTGGGCGCCAGCGGCCTGGTGGAAACGGTCCGCGGTCGCAACGGCGGGCTGCGCCTGAACCGTGAACCGAAGGACATCAATATCGGCGAAGTGGTGCGCGACAGCGAGTCGGACTTTTATATCGCCGAATGCTTCAGCGGCGAGCCGGGCGCCTGCGCCTTCCTCCACGACTGCTCGCTCAAGGGCAAGCTGGGGGCCGCAACGGAAGCCTTCCTCAAGGTCCTCGATGGCGTGACCCTGGCCGACATCCTGCCGTCGACGGCGGGCGAGAAGCCGATCCAGCTGCATCTGCCGCCCAGGAAAACCCAGGCCGCTTAAAGCTGCAAATAATTTCCATCTTTTATTGACAGCGTCCGCTTTAAATATGTATTATGAATGCATGTTTAAGCGAAAGGAGTAATGCAAATGCTGTCCCCCGAACACCGCGCCATCGTTACCGCCACCGTCCCCATCCTGGAGCAGGGCGGCGAAGCCCTGATCCGCCACTTCTACCAGACCCTGTTCACCGACTTCCCCGAGGTGAAGCCCTATTTCAACCAGGCGCACCAGCATAGCGGCGACCAACAGCGCGCCCTGGCGAACGGCGTGCTGATGTACGCAAAGAATATCGACCGCCTGGAAGCACTGGGGCCGGCCGTCA
Source organism: Pseudoduganella sp. (assembly GCA_036404755.1). Lineage (GTDB taxonomy): Bacteria > Pseudomonadota > Gammaproteobacteria > Burkholderiales > Burkholderiaceae_D > Rugamonas. The sequence continues at coordinate 1,828 of DASWYX010000612.1, read as the reverse complement.
ACACCATCGTCGCCAAGCACGTGGCGCTGCAGATCCAGCCCGGGGACTACGACAAGGTAGGCGCCAGCCTGCTGAAGGCGATCCGCGAAGTGCTGGGCGCCGAGACGGCAACGGACGCGGTGATCGAAGCCTGGGCTGCCGCCTACGGCCAGCTGGCGCAGATCCTGATCGGCATCGAAGGCAAGGCATACGAGGCTGCCGCTGCGGCCGTCGGCGGCTGGAAGGGCGCACGCCAGTTTGCCGTGGCCGCCCGCCGCGAAGAGAGCGCGGAGATCACCAGCTTCCTGCTGCGTCCGGTAGACGGAAAGCCGGTGCTGGATTTCCAGCCGGGCCAGTACATCGGCATCCGCCTGGTCATCGACGGCGAAGAACAGCGCCGCACCTATTCGCTGTCTGCGGCGCCGAACGGCGAGACTTACCGCATCAGCGTGAAGCGCGAAGAGGGCGGTAAGGTATCCCGCTTCCTCCATGACCAGGTCACCGAAGGCGATGTAGTGGACCTGTTCCCGCCTTCGGGCCAGTTCACGCTGGCTGAAGGCAGCAAGCCCATCGTGCTGATTTCGGGCGGCGTTGGCATTACGCCGACCCTGGCGATGCTGGATAGCGCGCTGAAGACCGGCCGCGAGATCCGCTTCATCCACGCTGCGCGTCACGGCGGCGTGCACGCCTTCCGCGACCACATCGACCAGCTGGCCGCCGCCCACCCGCAGCTGACCCGCTTCTACATGTATGCGGAGCACAACGGCGACCATCCGGCGCCGGACGCGGTCGGCCTGCTCGATGCCGGGCAGCTGGGCCAGTGGCTGCCGGAGCGCGACGTGGACGCCTACTTCCTGGGGCCCCTGCCTTTCATGAAGGCAGTCAAAAAATCGCTGCGTGAGCTTGGCGTTCCCGAAGCACAGACGTATTATGAGTTCTTCGGCCCGGCCAAGGCCCTGAACTGACGCTTCGTTCCGGCCGCGCGGGCCCCTTCACAGGAGGGATCAATGCACGCGCGGCTGCGACAGTTTGTCAATGCAATGACCGCCCTGGTCGATACCACGGCGGATGAAGCGCGCATCATCCGCGAGGGCGGTGCGCTGCTGCGCGCACTGGTGGCGCAGGATGGCTGGCTGCCCGCCGAATGTGCGCAGCCGGATTCCCAGTACTACCGTCAATATCTTCTCTATCTCGATCCCCGCAAACGCTTTTCGGTGCTCAGCTTTGTCTGGGGCCCGGGCCAGAGCACGCCGGTGCACAATCATACGGTGTGGGGCCTGATCGGCATGCTGCGCGGCGCGGAGCTGGCGCAGTCCTATCATCAGGGGGCAGAAGGCAGGCTGGAGCGCTCGGGCCCGCCGCAGCGGCTCGAGCCGGGCATGGTGACGGCCGTGTCGCCCATGCTGGGTGATATCCATCAGGTGGAGAATGCCTACGATGACCGCGTGTCGATCGGCATCCACGTGTATGGAGCCGATATCGGCGAAGTGGACCGCGCCGTGTTCACGCCGGAGGGCGAAGCGAAGCCTTTCCGTTCCGGGTACGCCAACGCCTAGACCAGCAGCGCGGCATTCATCGAAGCCGCGTCGTCGGCCGATTCGGCCAGCATGCGCTCCAGCTTTTCCTTGTCGACGAACAGGTCCAGCACGGATTCCTCGTGCGGCGCCGGGTCGCGGTCGGGATTGGCGAGCGGTGAGGCGACCGGGGCGAAGTGGTTTGCCAGCAGCAGCGTATCCAGCAGGGTTTCCGGCGGGATCTGCATGAAGCCGCCGCGCAGGCCTTCGATGGCGTTTGCCACCGGCTCCGGAATGCCCAGCTTGTGCAGCACTTCACGCGTGATGATTTCCTC
>DASWYX010000611.1:0-1525 GCA_036404755.1 Pseudoduganella sp. | reverse complement strand
CGGCCGAGGCAAGCGACGACAGCGTCGTTGCCGAGCCCGCCGAACCGGCATCGCCGGCATCACCAGCAACACCGGCAGCGCCTGCCGCGCCGGCCATACCCGCCCCGCCCGCACCACCGGCGCCCAAGGGCGCAAAGGGCGGCAAGGCGCCCCAGCCGCCGGCCGCGCCGATGCCGGGCGAGGAAGTACACATCGAACTGCCGCCGCAGATCGGCGAAGAGCTGTCCAACGCGCTGGAGCAGGCAGTGGACAGCGCCGCCGAGGAGAAAGTCTCGCGCTATCACAAGCAGGCTTCGACCTGGTTCACCAGTTTCGTGACCTTGCTGCTGCTCGCCCTGTTCGGCACAAAGGCCCTGGTCGGCGGCAAGAAGCGCGCGGAAGCGGAAGCGCAGACGGCGACCGCCGCCGCCGAGCGTGAATCCATGCAGCGCCAGCTGAGCGAAGCGAAAATGCAGATGATGCAGGCCCAGGTGGAGCCGCACTTCCTGTTCAACACCCTCGCCTCCGTCGAACACCTGATCGAAACCGACCCGCCGCGCGCCTCGGCCATGCAGCGCAGCCTGATCAAATACTTGCGCGCGGTCCTGCCGCAGATGCGCGAATCGTCGCTGATGTCCAACCTGGGCCAGGAAGCGGACATGGTCGCGGCCTACCTCGCCCTGCTGAAGATGCGCATGGAAGAACGCCTGACCATCGATTTCGACATTCCCGACGGCCTGCGCACCGCCTGCTTCCCGCCGATGATGCTGCAATCCACGGTGGAAAACGCGATCAAGCACGGCCTGGAGGGCAAGCCGGAAGGCGGCACGCTGAAAGTGCGCGCGGAAGTCGCCCATAGCAAGCTGCGCGTGACCGTGTCCGACGACGGCTTGGGCTTCGGAGCCAAGCCCAGCACCGGAACTGGCCTCGGCCTGACCAATATCCGCGAACGCCTGAAACTGCTGCATGGCGACAAGGCTTCCCTCAACATCGAGCCCAACTTCCCCAGCGGCGTAATCGCCATCATTGAAGTGCCCTACCAGCTGGCCAAGCAATAGCGATTGCGCCAGCGAGCAAATCATTGAATAATTAATACTTGTTTTTCAACTCCTGAGAGACCATGCCAACTGCAATCATTGCTGACGACGAACGTTTGATGCGCGACCAACTGCGTATGCGCCTGAACCAGGTCTGGCCCGAACTGGACATCGTCGGCGAAGCCAAGAACGGTGACGAAGCCATCGAGCTGGTCGATGAGCTGAACCCCGACTTCACCTTCCTCGACATCCGCATGCCCGGCAAAACCGGCATGGAGGCCGCTGCCGAAATCGGCAACAAGAGCCAGGTGGTGTTCGTGACTGCCTACGACGCTTACGCAGTTGAAGCGTTTGAACGCGGCGCGGTCGACTATGTGCTGAAACCGCCCGAGCCCGAGCGCCTGAAGATCACCGTCGACCGCCTGAAGAGCCGGCTGGACAAGCCCGCCGCCGCCACCGATGCGAACACCAATATTGCGAGCATCCTCTCGCAACTGACGGAAAAAATC
>DASWYX010000610.1:0-7469 GCA_036404755.1 Pseudoduganella sp. | reverse complement strand
ATGCAGGTGATGCCGGCGGCGACCACCAGCAACGGCAACGCCAGCTGGCGCAAGGGGACGGCGCCATGGTCATTACGGCCCATCAGCGTGACGGCAATCGGCAGCACGCCAATGATCAGCGATGTCGGCGCCACGCCGGCGAATTTCACGCCCAGCGCAAGCAGCATGTAGTAGATGATGTTCCCGCTCAGTGCATGGCGCAGCAGCGCCGCATAGTCGCTGCGTTCAAGCCGGGATAGTAGATTGCCCAGCTTGGGCAGCATCAGGCCGAAAGCGATGGCGCCGTAGGCCACGTAGCGCCCCACGGCCATTTCGACTGGGCTGAATGCGGAGAGCAGCTCCGGCACAATGAACACCATTCCCCACATTGCGCCCGCCAGCAGGCCGCACAGCACACCATTCCACATGCAAGATTTCCCGAGTTAAACCTGCGACAGTTTCTCACAGCTTGCGCTATCGTGGGCAAAACGATGATTGACGGAGGTGCATGATGGACCAGGCAATCAGCGACGCCCTGCGCGATGAAGCGCGGCCGATTGAAACGGATGAAGACCTGGCATGGCTGCTGGACTATATCGGCGATGCCTCGATCGTGCTGCTGGGCGAGGCCACGCACGGCACGCGCGAGTTTTACCGCCTGCGGGCGGAGATCAGCCGCCGGCTGATCGTGGAAAAGGGCTTTGACGCGATCGCCGTCGAAGCCGACTGGCCGGATGCGCTGCGCGCCAGCCGCTTCGTGCAGCACGGCGGCGATGATATGACGGCGGAACAGGCGCTGTCCGGCTTCAAGCGCTTCCCGCAATGGATGTGGCGCAATCACGAAGTCGTGGACCTGATCAACTGGCTGCGCCAGCACAATGCCCACGTGGCCAGCGCCGCGCGCCGCGTCGGCTTCTATGGCCTGGATCTCTACAGCCTGCAGCAGTCGATGCATGCGGTGATCGCGTATCTGGATACCGTGGACCCCGAAGCGGCGGCGCGCGCCCGCCAGCGCTATTCCTGCATCGACCACTTTGCCGAAGATCCGCAGCGCTACGGCTATGCGGTGTCGTTCGGCATGCGGCCCCACTGCGAAGATGAAGTGGTGCGCCAGCTGATGGAAATGACGCGCAAGGCGGCGGCCCATCTCGAGAACGGCGGCGGCGTAGTGCCGGATGAACTGTTCTACGCCCAGCAGAATGCCCGCGTGACTCGAAATGCGGAGACGTATTATCGCTCGATGTTCCAGGGCCGCGACGAGTCCTGGAATGTGCGCGATTCGCATATGGCGGAAACACTGCAGGCGCTGCGCGAGCACATTGCCCAGCGCACGGGGCGTCCGGCGCGCGTGGTGGTGTGGGCGCACAATTCGCACCTGGGCGATGCAAGGCATACGGAGATGGGGCAGCATGGGCAGCTGAATCTGGGCCAATTGGTGCGCGAGCGGTATCGTCCGGAGGATGTGTTCCTGCTCGGGTTCACCACCCATACCGGCACGGTGACGGCGGCCACGGACTGGGATGGTCCGGCGGAGTTGAAGCATATCGTGCCTTCACGCAGCGATAGCGTGGAGCATGTGCTGCATGAGACCGGGGTTGACCAGTTCGTGCTGCCGGTGCGCGGTGGAGTGAGCCGCTTGTCGCGCCTCGGCTCGCGTTTCCTGGAGCGGGCGATTGGGGTGATCTACCGTCCCGATACGGAGCGCATGAGCCACTACTTCTACGCCGACGCCGCGCGCCAGTTCGACGCGATCATTCACATCGACCGCAGCACAGCCTTGCGGCCGCTGGAGCGGTCGGCCTTGTGGAAGCATGAGGATGCGCCGGAGACGTATCCGTCGGGATTGTAGATTCAGCCTGACACGCGAAACGCGTGATTGGATCGATCCGGCGCCGGGGGGGGGCAAACTGTTTGGCCCGCAGGGCTGTAGGGCGGGTCATTGACCCGCCGCGAGCAGAAGCAAAGCCAGATTAAGTAGTACGGTCACCCAGAACCTGGCCAAAAACGAGCCCTTGACGGTCTTGTGACGAAACACGTGCTGCGCCACCAGCCCGCCCGGCCAGCCGCCGAAAAGGCCCAGCAGCAGCAAGGTCCGCTCCGGCGTGCGTTGCGCCCCGCGTACGGCGGCCCGCTTGTCCAGCCCAGACGCGATGAAGCACAGCACACTGGCCGTCGCATAAAGCGCCAGCACGCCCTGCCAGAGCGTAACCCCGTCCGCTACCGGCAAGGCAAGCATCAGAAGTAGCTCAGCCCCAGCGCCGCCTTCACCTCATCGCACGTCTGCGCCGCCACTTCGCGGGCGCGTGCGGTGCCTTCCTTCAGCACCTGCATGATGTAGCCCTTGTCCTTGGCCAGCTCCTCGCGGCGCGTGCGGATCGGCTCCAGCACCTCCTGCAGCACAGCTTCCAGGCGCTTCTTCACGACGCTGTCGCCCAGGCCGCCGCGCACGTAATGGTCCTTCATCGCCTGCAGCGACGCCTTGTCGGTGTCGAAAGCGTCGAGGTAGATGAAGGCGACGTTGCCCTCCAGGTGTCCCGGGTCGGATACTTTCAGGTGCAGCGGGTCGGTATAAACCATCTTCACGGCCGCGCGCACCTCGTCGGCGGTCGCGCCGAGGTTGATCACATTGCCCAGCGACTTGGACATCTTGGCCTTGCCGTCGATGCCTGGCAGGCGTCCCACTTCCGGCACCACGGCCTTGCACTCGACCAGGATCTCTTTATTGGCCAGGCGGTTGAACTTGCGCACGATCTCGTTGGTCTGCTCGATCATCGGGATCTGGTCTTCGCCCACCGGCACGATGGACGCCTTGAAGGCCGAGATGTCGGCCGCCTGCGAAGCGGGGTAGGTGAGGAAGCCGGCCGGGATATCGCGCTCGAAGCCGCGCAGCACGATTTCCTGCTTCACGGTCGGATTGCGCTCGAGGCGCGCCACGGTGACCAGGTTCAGGTAGTAGAAGGTCAGCTCGGCCAGTTCAGGGATCTGCGACTGGATCAGGATCGTGGACTTGGCCGGGTCGATGCCGCATGCCAGGTAATCCAGCGCCACTTCCACCACGTTGCGGTGCACCTTGTTGGTGTCGTCCATATTGTCGGTCAGCGCCTGGGAATCGGCCAGCATGATGAACTGCTTGTATTCGTGCTGGTAGGCCACGCGGTTGCGCAGGCTGCCGACGAAATGGCCGAGGTGCAGCGGACCGGTCGGACGGTCGCCGGTCAGGATCACGGCTGGGGAGGTGCTTGGTGCTGGCTGGCTCATAGGGTTCCTTTGCTTGCCCCTATCGAGATGCGCCATGAAAAACGCCACCCGACAGAGGCGGCGTTGATATAGAAATCACATCACTTTTCAGTGGCCGCGCTATGTCAGCGGCGCCACCAATTCAGAACAGGGCAATGTGATTGGAAAAATTTCATCCCGCAATATTCACAGTTTGGACGCAATGTGTCAAGTCGGCGGCGCCGGCCGGGAATGCTGCCCGGCGCCGCACGAGCGCCGGATGACCGGGTACCTCAGCCGTTAGCGTCTGTTCGGATCATTCGGCCGTTCGTCATAGCGGTTCGGCACTCCATCGTTGTCGCGATCGCGGTCGTAACGATTCGGGATGCCGTCGTGATCGCGGTCGCCCCGCGCCCAGGTACCGCGGGTGAATTCCCAGCGGCCGTTATTTTCGCGCCAGGCCGGCTCGCGCCAATGGTAGCCATGGCGTGCGCGAACATATTTACCGTGCGTCCACACATAACGGTGGCCATTCCAGCGCCAGTAGCCCGGCGTCCACACATAGCCGTGGCGGGCTGCCGGAATCACCTCATCGCGCGGTGGCGGAGGGGCGGTACGCACGATAACCACGTCGGCGCTCGCCGCCATCGGAAGCGAAATGGCGCCAAAGGAAGATGCCGCCATGACGGCAATAAGCAGCTTTTTCATGATTTTCTCCTCCTCAGAGTTCATGTGCGGCCAGTATGGCCCGATGAGCCTGACTGCTCTGTGCGCACACTCTCTTACCGTGCAGCATATCTTTCCAGTAAGATTGCATTTTTTGCTGGCTTGGAGAAATAGATGCGTGCCCGGTTTGCCTTGCTGTCCACCCTCCTGATGTCCACTGCGTTCGCGCAATCGACGCCGCCGATGGCCCCCGATATTGGCCCCTCTTTCGAAGTACCAAAAGAGGCCGACGATTACATCAAGCGCACGGTGATGATCCCGATGCGCGACGGCGTAAAGCTGAATACCGTGATCGTGATCCCGAAGGGCGCGCGCAAGGCCCCGATCATCCTGACCCGCACACCCTACAACGCCAATGGCCGCGCGCAGCGCAATCTGAGCCCGCATATGCTGTCGCTGCTGCCGCAGGGCGACGAGGTCTTCGTCGGCGAAGGCTATATCCGCGTGTTCCAGGACGTGCGCGGCAAATACGGCTCGGAAGGCGACTATGTGATGACCCGCCCGGTGCGCGGTCCGCTGAACAACACCAAGGTCGATCACGGCACCGATGCCTGGGACACGATCGACTGGCTGGTCAAGAACGTGCCGGAAACGAACGGCAAGGTCGGCATGATCGGTTCGTCCTATGAAGGCTTCACCGTGCTGATGGCCCTGACCGACCCGCATCCCGCGCTGAAGGCCGCGGTGCCGATGAGCGCCATGGTCGACGGCTGGCGCGGCGACGACTGGTTCCATAACGGCGCGTTCCGCGTCAACACGCTGGACTATATCGCCGGCCAGACCACCGCGCGCGGCCGCGGCGAGGCGCTGGCCACCGGTGTCTATGACGATTACGAGGGCGTGCTGCGCGGCGGTTCGGTATCGGACATCGCCAGGCGCTATGGTCTGGACAAGCTGAATTTCACGAAGAAGCTGTTCGAACATCCGGCCTACGACAGCTACTGGCAGGAGCAGGCGCTCGACCGCATCCTGGCCAGGCGCAAACTGTCCGTGCCGACCATGCACGTGGTGGGCCAGTGGGACCAGGAAGACATCTACGGCACCTACCAGACCTACGCCGAGCTGGAAAAGCAGGACAGCACGAACAAGCTGAATTACCTGGTGGTCGGTCCCTGGCGCCACAGCGGCGTCAATTACGATGGCTACAATCTCGGCCCCATCAAGTTCACCGGCGATACCGCGCTGGAATTCCGCCGCGATGTAATGCAGCCCTTCCTCGACCAGTACCTGAAGGATGGCGCGCCCGTTGCCGATACGCCGCCCGTGCTGTTCTACCAGACCGGCAGCAACCACTGGGAACGCCTGGCGCAATGGCCACTGTCCTGCGACAAGGGTTGCCCATCGACCGCGAAAAACGCCTACCTTCAGGACGGCTTCAGGCTGTCCTTCGAGGCACCAAAAGGCGAAGCCTACGACGAATACGTGGCCGATCCCGCCAAGCCGGTGCCATTCCTGCCGCGCCCCGTGCGCATGGGCGACGGCAATGTGTGGAAGCCGTGGCTGGTGCATGACCAGCGTTTCGTGGCCGACCGTCCCGATGTGCTGAGCTATGTGAGCGAGCCGCTGAAGGCGCCGCTGGTGCTGTCCGGCGCGCCGCAAGTAAAGCTGTTTGCGTCCACCAGCGGCACCGATGCCGACTGGGTAGTTAAGGTGATCGACGTGTACCCGGATGAAGTGCCGTCCCAGCCGGAGCTGGGTGGCTACCAGTTGCCGCTGTCCATGGACATCCTGCGCGGGCGCTACCGCCACAGTTTCGAGAAGCCGTCGCCGATACCGGCCGGCCAGGTGGAGCAGTACAGCTTCGCGCTGCCGAACATTAACCACGTGATCCAGCCGGGCCACCGCGTTATGGTGCAGATCCAGTCGTCCTGGTTCCCACTGTACGACCGCAATCCGCAATCGTACGTGCCGAACATCTTCTATGCGAAGGCGGCGGACTATAAGAAAGCGACGCAGCGCGTCTACCACGGCGGCATCCACAGCAGCGCGATCGAGCTGCCGGTAGTCAGCGCTACTGGTAAGTGACGTAAGGCTGTTCCGGCTCCGGTTCCTGGCCGAGGATAGTGCGCATCTGGCGTGCTTCCTCGACCGGGGTGCGGCCGAAGAAGCGCTTGAATTCGCGGCTGAACTGCGAACTGCTTTCATAGCCCACGCGGCTGGAAGCGGCGGCTGCGCTCAAGCCGTTCTGCGCCATCAGCAGGCGCGCCTTGTGCAGGCGCGTCGATTTCAGGTACTGGATCGGCGACGTCATCGTCACCGCCTTGAAGCCGGCGTGGAAGGCTGCCATGCTCATGCCGGCTTCATTGGCCAATTGCGCCACGTCGATCGGCTGGTTGAAATCGTTGTGGATGCGGCGCAGCGCCTTGCCGATCTTGCCGAACTGGCTGTGGTGGGTCAGCGCCGAGCGCAGCGCGCCACCCAGGGGGCTGGTCAGCACGTAATAGATAATCTCGCGCACGATGCCCGGTCCGAGCAGGCGCGCTTCCACCGGCGACACCATGGCTTCCAGCAGGCGCAGCACGGCCCCGGACATCTTGTCGTCCATCGGCGCGGACACGAAGCCCTGCGACGCGCTGGCAATCGGCACGTTCGCTTCATCCAGCGCCATCGCCACTTCGGCCGTGGTCTGCAAGTCGATCGAGATCTTCAGGCCGAGCAAGGGTTCGGCGGCGCTGGCTTCCGTTTCGGCCTCGAAGGGCAGGGGCACGGCCATCACGAGGAATTGCTGGGCATCGTAGAAGAAGGCGCGATCGCCGAGATAGCACCGCTTGCATCCCTGGACCAGGATGGAGATGCTCGGCTCATACAGCACCGGGCGGCGCGTGCTGGGGCAACTGGCGCGCATGAATTTCAGGCCGCCCAGGGCGCAGTGATTGATGCCGTCGTTCGGCGCCAGCTGGCCGACCAGTTGCACGATGCGTTCGTGGCGGGCATTGTGTGCTGCATTGTCCATTTCCGGCTTCCTCATAGGTTCAGGCAGTTATTTTGCCTCTGAATTGCGGACTTTTGTCGGGCTTTGGAGGATTAGGCAATGATCAGATAGTTTCTGACATGCCGATTGCTGCGCTGCGTCCTAAACTGCGATCCGTTGAGGTTTAGCAGGAGGGGAGCACATGGAAGCGAAAGTCATCCTTATCAGCAACGCGGTCGGTTGCGTGGGCGCGGCGGCGGCGCGCCTGCTGGCGCAGGCCGGGCACAAGCTGGTGCTGGGCGCCTGTCACGTGCAGTGCGCGGAGCCGCTGGCGCAGGAGTTGCGGGCAATGGGCGCCGAGGCGGAGGTTCACGCGCTGAACGTCGCCGATGCGGACGATTTCCAGTCCTTCGTGCTGGCGGCCCACCGGCGCCACGGCCGGGTCGATGTGCTGGTGAATAATGCGGAGATTATGCCCTTGTCCCGGCTCGACAATCTGAAGATCGGCGAGTGGGACCGGATGATCGATGTGAACCTGCGCGGCGCGCTGTATGGCATTGCGGCGGTGCTGCCGCTGATGCAGCAGGCGCGGTCGGGCCAGATCATCAATCTCGCTGCGCTGGCGCCGGTGGGGCCG
>DASWYX010000609.1:0-2937 GCA_036404755.1 Pseudoduganella sp. | reverse complement strand
GCGGACGTCGGGCTCCCCGCGGCTGCCGGCGAGGGAACCGAAGCGGAACATGCGGTCGCGTCGCGGACCGAAGGCGGTGGCGGGGATGGCGCGGCGGAGAAGTCGGTCGCTGGCTGGCAAGAGAAGGCGGGCGGGCACGCGGCAGCTGATGCAGACGCAAAGAGGGCGATGGCCATCCTGTACATCCAGTACGCCCTGATGGCCGTCGGCCTCGTGCCGATGATGATCTTCCTGGTCGACTACGTGGCGCGCGGCCTGGGCCTGGGCGCGCAACAGGGCGCGCTGTTCTGGATCGCTTACGGGATAGGCGCCATCGTCGGCCCGATGATGTATGGCGCGATGGGCGACCGCATCACGCCGCTGGTGACGAGCCGCATCGCCATGCTGGGCCAGATCGCCGCCATCGCAGTACTGGTCAGCACCAACAACATCCCGGCGCTGATCCTGGCGACGCTGGTGATCGGCACCTTCCCGCCGGGTATCGTGCCGATCTACCTGAGCCAGATCCAGCGCATCCTGCCCGGCAACGCGGAAAAGCAATCGGCCGCCTGGAGCCGCGCAACGACGATTTATGCGCTGTGCCAGGCCCTGGTCGGCTATGCGTCATCGTGGCTGCTGGCTGCCAGCGGCGGACAGCATCGCCTGCTCTTCATCCTGGCCGCGTCAGGCCTGGTGCTCTCGCTGGCGATCGAGCAGACCGCAAGCCTGTTGACAGCGCGTAAAGCCAGCCTCACCATGAACGCAACCCGTCAATGAAAGGCCGGTCATGAAAACGATGAAGCGCCTGGCGCTGTGCGCCCTCCTCGCGGCAGCCCTGCTGCCAACGATGCTGCCGCAAACAGTGCGCGCCGAGGAAGCGAAGAAGCAGTACCTGTACGTGCTGCGGGTCGCCAAGCACCTGCAGGACGAAGCGAAATGGAGCGATGCCGATAAAGCGGCCACGGGCCGCCACTTCAAGCGCCTGCAGGACGACCTGGCGAAGGGCAGCGTCATCCTGGCCGGCAGAACGTCCGAACCGCTGGACAAGTCCTTCGGCCTGGTCGTCGTCGAGGCGCCGGATGACGCGGCGGCTAAAGCGTATATGGAGGCCGACCCCGCAGTGCAGGCCGGCGTAATGACGGCCACCCTGCATCCCTACTCGGTGGCCCTGCTGCGAAAATAATCAGCGGCGCGACAGCAGCGAACGATACAGCGCCGCGTAATCCTCGGCCATCTTCTCGGCCGTGAACAGCGACCAGTAGCGCTGCTCCGCGCGGCGGCCCATGTCGGCCGCCAGCTGCGGGTTTTCCCACAGCGTGCGCATCGCCTCGTCGAAGGCCGGCACGTCGCTGGGCGGCACAACCAGCCCCGTATCCCGGTCGATATTGATGTAGGTGGTGCCGGTGCCGATCTCGCTCGAGATCATCGGCTTGCCATACATCGCGCCCTCCAGCAGCGAAATGCCGAAAGCTTCCGAGCGCAGGTGCGACGGGAACGCCATCGCATAGCACAGCTTCAGCAGCGCCACCTTGTCCTCTTCCTCCACCGCGCCGGCGAAGATCACCTTGTCGCCCAGTCCCAGGCGTGCCGCATGCTGCTTCAGTTCCTGCTCGATCGGACCGGCGCCGACGATCACCACCGGATAGCCATTGCGCGCCACCGCTTCCAGCAGGATGTGCAAGCCCTTGTAGTAGCGCAGCACGCCGACGAACAGGAAGAAGCGCTCGCCGCAGCGGGCGCGCCACTTCTCCAGCACTTCGGCGCGCGGCTCGGGATACGTCGACTTGTCCAGGCCGAACGGAATGGTCGTCACCTTGCCCTCGTAGCGCTTCAGCACCTGCGAGGAAGCGAGGTAATTGGGCGACGTCGCGACGATCGAGTCCACATCCTTCAGGAAGCTGCGCTTCAGGGGTGCGTACACGCGCAGCAGCGTTTTCTGGCGCACGATGTCCGAGTGATAGGTCACCACGCTGGGCTTCTTCACGCGCGCCATGAAGTGCGCCAGGTCCATGAAGGGCCAGGGGAAGTGATAGTGGATCACGTCCGCCTGCTCGGCCAGGCGCGCCAGCTTGCGGATCGACGCCACGGAAACGGCATTCGAAGCGATCTCGAAATCCAGGCGCACGCGGTGCACCGCATGGCCTTCGATCTCCATCAGTTCCGGGCCGCCGTTGCGGGTCAGCGTCAGCACCTCGTTGCGCACGCCGAGGCGGCCGGTGCCAACGCACATCTGGCGGATCACCTGTTCGATGCCGCCCCAGGAATCGGGATAGTAAGTCTTGTAGAAATGCAGTACGCGCATGTTACTCAGTTTGCCTTGGGCGGCAATTACGCCTCGTACATCCAGCGCAGGGTCTGCTCCAGCGGTACCGGTTCGATGGCGCCGACCACGGAGGCCAGGCGGCTGTTGTCGCCGGTCAGGCGCGCCACTTCATTGGCGCGCACGAAGGCCGGATTCACGTGGACATTGATCTTGTAGCCCGCAATCTCTTCCATCATGGCGATCGCCTCGCCCAGCGAGTAAGCCTTGCCGGAGCTGACGTTGAACACCTGGCCGGCCGGCTTCGCGGCCAGCAGGGCGCGGTAGCTGGCGGCGACCACGCGCACGTCCGAGAAATCGCGCCACACGTGCAGGTTGCCCAGTTCGATGTCCGCGGCCTTGCGGCGGAAGTGGGACACGATCTTCGGCAGCAGGAAATTCTCCGCCTGGCCCACGCCCGTGTAGTTAAACGGCCGCACCATGATGATGGGCAGCTTGTCCACCCACAGGCGGGCCATATGCTCCATGGCCAGCTTGCTGACGGCGTAGTCGTTGGACGGTGCGGCCGGCACGTCCTCGTGGATCACTTCCACGCTGGTGTTGCCGTAGATGTTTGCGCTGGAAACCAGCAGCACGGCCGAAGGCTGCTTCGGCGACGAAGCCAGCGCTTCCAGCAGATTGCGCGTGCCCAGCACATT
>DASWYX010000608.1:0-4136 GCA_036404755.1 Pseudoduganella sp. | reverse complement strand
GACAAGTTTCTCAGGGGGAAGTAATTCGGTGAGGATGCCGTATTTGGCCGGCGAATAAATGGCGGCGCCGAAGCCGACGACGGCATAAGCGGCCAGTGGATGGACGTGCCAGAAAATCAGCGCGCAGCCGAGGATCATGATCAGATTGGCGATGAACATCACCCGGCCCTTGGGCAAGGCATCGGCGAAAGCGCCCACAAATGCAGCCAAAAGCACGTAAAAGAGCACAAAAGACAGCTTCAGTAGCGGCGTAATCCACGCCGGGGATTTCATGGAAACGAGCAGGTCGATCGCCACGAAAAGCAGAGCATTGTCTGCGAGCGACGAAAAAAACTGCGCTGCCATGATGGTATAAAAACCACGATTCATTCTGGGGCCCGAAAACTTATCTCGGCATGCTTTATACCATGGAAAGGATGGTTTCCCAAGAAATCAGGGAGGCCGTTAAGCGGACCCTAATGTAAAATGCGAACTTCCTTTTTCAGCCCGGTTTTAGAGCATGCCAAGGCCAATTGAAGCACGCATCCATATTGATTCGATGAAACACAATCTGGCCCGCGCGCGGGCTTGTGCGCCGCAGTCCAAAGCCTGGGCCGTGGTCAAAGCCAACGGCTATGGACACGGTCTGGAACGCGCGATGCGCGGCTTCGCCGACGCAGACGGCCTGGCCCTGATCGAGCCGGACAATGCGCTGCGCCTGCGCCAGCTTGGCTGGACCAAACCGATCCTGTTGCTGGAAGGCTTCTTCGACGCGGCCGATGTCGAAATGATGGCCGAGCACGACATCAACGGCGCCGTCCATTGCAATGAGCAGATCGACATCCTGGAAGCGGCCCGCCTGCCGCGCGCCATCAACGTGCAGCTGAAAATGAACACCGGCATGAACCGCCTCGGCTTCAAGCCGGAGGCTTATGCCGCCGCTTATGAGCGCCTGCGCGCGCTGCCCCAGGTCGGCGAAATCACGCTGATGACCCATTTCGCCAATGCGGACGAGCGCGCCCACCCGCGCATGCCGATCGACGAGCAGATCCGCCGCTTCCAGGCCGCCACCGCCGGCATTCCCGGTCCGCGCAGCCTGTCCAACTCGGCCGGCATTTTCCAGATGCCGGAGCTGGGCGCGGCGCTGCCGAGCGACTGGATTCGTCCCGGCATCATGCTGTACGGCGGCACGCCGGGCGGAAAGACGGCCGAAGAATTCGGCCTGCTGCCGGCCATGACTCTGGCCAGCGAACTGATTGGCGTGCAGGACATCGCCCGTGGCGACTTCGTCGGCTATGGCAGCCGCTTCGAAGCTGAAGGCCCGATGCGCATTGGCGTGGTCGCTTGCGGCTACGCGGACGGCTACCCGCGCCACGCGCCGGTCGATACGCCGGTACTGGTCAACGGCGTGCGCACCCGCATCGTCGGCCGCGTGTCGATGGACATGCTGACCGTGGACCTTGGCCCCGTGCCGGACGCGAAAGTCGGCAGCCCCGTCGTCCTGTGGGGCAAGGGCTTGCCGATCGATGAGGTGGCGACGGCCGCCGGCACGATCGGCTATGAGCTGATGTGCGCCGTGGCGCCCCGCGTGCGGGTGGTCGAGGCGTAATCCATGGCGAAGGCAAAGACCAATTACACCTGCAGCGAATGCGGCGGGACGTCCAGCAAGTGGACGGGCCAGTGCTCGTCCTGCCAGCAGTGGAACACAATGGTGGAGACCGTGGTCGAAAGCGGCGGTGGGAACCGCTACTCGACGCAGCATCAGTCGCTGGCGCAAACGGCCCCGGTGCTGTCGCTGGACGATATCGAAGCGCTGGATGTGCCGCGCTTCGGCACCGGCATCGAGGAATTCGACCGCGTGCTGGGCGGCGGCCTGGTGTCCGGCGGGGTGGTGCTGATCGGCGGCGACCCGGGCATCGGCAAGTCCACGCTGCTGTTGCAGGCGCTGTCCAATATGTCGCAGGTGAAGAGCGTGCTGTACGTATCCGGCGAGGAGTCCGGCGCCCAGATCGCGCTGCGTGCCAAGCGCCTGGCCGTGGACGCCAGGGACCTGAAGCTGCAGGCTGAAATCCAGCTGGAGAAAATCCTCGGCACGCTGAACGACCTGAAGCCGCAAGTGGCCGTGATCGACTCGATCCAGACCCTGTATTCGGACGCACTGACCTCGGCGCCCGGCTCGGTGGCCCAGGTGCGCGAATGCGCGGCCCAGCTGACGCGGATGGCAAAGATGAGCGGCGTGACCATCATCCTCGTCGGCCACGTGACGAAAGAGGGCTCGCTGGCCGGCCCGCGCGTGCTGGAGCACATCGTGGATGCCGTGCTGTATTTCGAAGGCGATAACAATTCCAGCTTCCGCCTGATCCGCGCCATCAAGAACCGCTTTGGCGCGGTCAATGAGCTGGGCGTGTTCGCGATGACGGAGAAGGGACTGAAGGGCGTGTCGAATCCGTCGGCGCTCTTCCTGTCCCAGCACGACAACCAGGTGCCCGGTTCGGTGGTGATGGTGACGCAGGAGGGCACGCGCCCCTTGCTCGTTGAAATCCAGGCGCTGGTGGACGCCAGCCACCTGCCAAACGCGCGCCGCCTGTCGGTCGGCCTGGAGCAGAATCGCCTGGCAATGCTGCTGGCCGTGCTGCACCGCCACGCCGGTATCGCGGCCTTCGACCAGGATGTCTTCATCAACGCGGTTGGCGGGGTGAAGATCACCGAGCCGGCCGCCGACCTGGCGGTATTGCTGGCGATCAATTCGTCGATGCGCAACAAGGCGCTGCCGCGCGGTTTCGTGGTGTTTGGCGAAGTGGGACTGGCGGGCGAGATCCGGCCGGCGCCGCGCGGGCAGGAACGCCTGCGCGAGGCGGCAAAACTGGGATTTTCGGTTGCTATGATCCCGAAGGCCAACGTGCCCAAGCAGCCGATCGAGGGCATGACCATCATCCCCGTCGAGCGTATCGACGACGCCTTCAGCCGGCTGCGCGAACTGGACTAACTTGATCCCTATCAAGTTTGAATGCGCAGTACAATACTACACTTTTCAGAAACATTGGATTAAGTGAAATGTTGGTCGATAGCAGGCAAGGGGCGCGCAAGATCCTGCGCGTAAAGGCGATGGTCGTAATGGACGGCTCGGGTCCGGCCCATGCGCGGACGTTCGATCTCGGCCTGGCCGGGATGTCGCTGACCTCGGAAAACAGGGTCAGCGTGGGGCAAACCGGCCAGATCGTGTTTGAAATGCTGGTGGACGGGAAACCCCAACTGGTCAGTGTGCGCGGCAAGGCTACCCACTGCATCTTCAGCGGCGATGAATTCAAGCTCGGCTTCAATTTCCTGCCGCTGGACAATGATGCCGCCGGCGCCATCACCAAATTCATGCGGTAATTACTGGTTTATTTCGCGCTTTGATTACCGGGGTTATACTGGACAATGATGTGATCCTGTCCAGCACTTAACCCATGAACAACGTCAGCAATCTACTCAACGCGACTTACGGCAATACCGGCAGCGCCGGGCTGTCCACTTCGCTGTCGCCCACGGTGGCGGCGCGCGTGGAGCAGGCGCTGGCGACCCAGAAGGGCGTGGTCAGCAAGCTGAATACGAGCCTGGCCAGCAGCCAGGCCAGGCTGTCCGGCCTGGGGCAGCTGCAGAGCGCGCTGTCCGTGTTCCAGAATATTGCCGACAGCCTGGCGGGAAGCGGGCTCAGCACGAGCGCCAGCGTGTCCACCAAGGGTGTGCTGGGCGCGGCGACTTCGTCCAGCGCCAAGGCCGGCACCTACAAGATCGAAGTGAGCCAGCTGGCGCAGGGCCAGATTCTTAATGGCGCTGTCGCGGCCTCGGCGGATGCGAAGATCGGCACGGGCGGCGCTGCCGCCATCAAGGTCGGCGACAAGACCATCACCATCGACAGCCGCAACGACACCTTGAGTGGCATCGCCGGCGCCCTGAAGGATGCTGGCATTGACGCCAGTGTCGTCAAGTCCGGCAGCGGCTATGCATTGCAGGTGCGCAGCGCGAGCGGCGAAGCGAACAGCCTGAAGTTCAGCGTGAGCGGCGACGCGGGCGTGAAAAACCTGTTCAACAACCTGACCCAGAGCGAGGCGGCGCAGGACGCCGTGCTGACCGTGGACGGCAAGGAAGTGCGCAGTGCGGATAACGCCGTCGAG
>DASWYX010000607.1:0-5290 GCA_036404755.1 Pseudoduganella sp. | reverse complement strand
TGGTTGATGAAGATATCGATCGTTTCCCAGAACTTCTGGTCGTCGTTGTTTTGCGTCTCGCTCATGTTCGCCTGCAAAAGTGTGTTGAAAACCCGGGATGCTGCCACGAATGGACTACGGCTGCAATAAAAAACCGGGCTTTGGGCCCGGTTGTTGTTTACTTCGCGATGAAACGCTGGGGGATCTCTATACCGCCGGAGCTGGCTGCTTCCGCATACGATCGCAACTCATTGATTGCGGCATCCAGCTGTTCCTGAGTGGGGTTTTCCTGGAAGCCCTTGATTCGTTCGTTGAGTGATGCGACCTTGCGGCTCCATTCGAGCCGATCAACCTTGCTCATGATACTGCCCTCCCTACAAACATATTCTTGAGGGATTCAGTATCCATCCGCTAGGGGCGATTGCTCCGTGCGATAGCGCACATATAGCTGAGCTCAGCCGTCAGCGCAGGGCGCCGTTGAGGAAAAGATCGATGCTTTGCTCGATATCTTCCGGTTCGCCCACGGCGCAGCAACGCGTTTCGAACAGGAAACGTTTGAGCTGGTCCCCCATCAGGCAGTTCAGCAGATGGATCGCCAGGCGGTCCGGGTCGACGTCGCTGCGCAGCTGGGCGCGGATATCTTCCCGTGCGAAGAAGCGGCCCAGCATTTCGCGCGTCTGGCGCGGACCGGCGTCGAAGAAGGCATCCGCCAGCTCGGGATTGTTGTGCGCTTCGGCGATCACGATCTGGTGGAAAACCACGACATCGGGCGAGGTGACCAGCTGGTGGAAGCGCATGCCATAGTCGAGCAGGATGTCGCGGATCGGCCGCTTGCTCTCCTCCAGGCTTTCCATCGTGTAGAAGAATTGCTCACGCTTGCGCATGATGAGGGCCTTGAACAGGCCGGCCTTGCCGCCGAACTTGACGTAAATGGTGCGCACCGCCACCCGGGCTTCGCGCGCGATCAGCTCCAGGCTGACCTTGCTGTAGCCTTTTTCACGGAACAGGTTGCCCGCTGTATTCATCAAATCCTGCAGGCGTGCTTCGGCCTCGCTGGCACGGGGGCGGCCTGCCTTGGCGATTGGCTCGCTCTCGGTGGGTGCTAGTTGCTCAGAGGACATCATTCTGCTCATCGTTGTTTGTAACAGCCTATCAGATAGGGCCACTTTATTACAATCCGAAATGAAATGCAATCGTTTCATTTCTTGACTTTGGATGGAACTTGCCCAATAATGCGCAGGACTCATTTCATTTATTGGAGAATCGAAATGTCCCAGCACAGCCAGCAAGAACAAAAAGTGCTCGCCGCGGTTCCCGCTGCAGCAACCCCCGCCGCAAACCCGCCGAACCGCAAGGTGCTCGTGATCGCGGGCCTGATCGCCCTGGCCGCCCTCGGCGCCGGTGGCCGCATGTGGTACCGCAGCACGCACTTCGTCGATACCGACAACGCCTACGTCACCGGCCACGTGCATCCAGTATCCACCCGCATTGCCGGCGTGGTGACCAAGGTCCTGATCGAAGACAACCAGCTGGTAAAAGAGGGTGACGTGATCGCCGAGCTGGACCCCTTCGACCAGCAGGTGAAAGTGGACCAGATCAAGGCCCAGATCGCGACCGCCGAACAGCAGGTGGTGCAGGCCGATGCCCAGATTGCCCAGGCCAATGCCAACGCCAGCGCCGCTGCCGCCCAGATCGCGCAATCGCAGGCAAACCTGCTGCGCGCGTCCCAGGATGCTGAGCGCTACAGCCAGCTGTTCACCAGCCAGATGAAGGCCGTCTCCAAGGCCGAACTGGATGCCGCCACCGCCGCACGCACCAGCGCTACCGCCGACGTGGCGGCCCGCAAGGACAGCGCCGCCGCCGCCAAGGCGCAGATCGGCGCCGCCACCTCCGCGCGCGAAGTGCTGAAGGCGCAGATCAATGTGCTGAAAGTGCAGTTGAAAGACGCCGAGCAGCAGCTGGCCTATAACGTCATCAAGGCGCCGGTCACGGGCCGCATCGGCAAGCGCACCCTGGAAGTGGGCCAGCGCATCCAGCCGGGCCAGCAGCTGACCGCCATCGTGCAGGACAATGTCTGGGTCGTCGCCAACTTCAAGGAAACCCAGCTCGCCAACATGAAGGTCGGCCAGCCGGTCAGCGTGTCGGTGGACGCCATCCCCGGCAAGGAACTGGAAGGCAAGGTAGAGAGCTTCGCTCCCGCCTCCGGCGCGCAGTTCGCGCTGCTGCCGGCCGATAACGCCACCGGCAACTTCACCAAGATCGTGCAGCGCGTACCGGTGAAGATCGTGCTGAAGCCGGAAGACCTGAAGGCTTACTCCGGCCGCCTGGCGCCCGGCATGTCCGTGGTTGCAGAAGTGGCCATCAACTCCGGCGAGAAGTCCGCTCACTAACAGGGGCGCAGCATGAGCAACCCTACAATGCCGCAACCGCCCAGCGGCCCCGTCTCGGCGCGCACCTGGATTGCGGTCGCCGCGGGCATGCTTGGCGCCTTCATGGCGGTGCTGGACATCCAGATCACCAACGCTTCGCTGAAGGATATCCTCGGTGCGCTGAACGCCACCCAGGAAGAGGGGTCCTGGATCTCCACCGCCTACCTGGTGGCCGAGATTATCGTGATCCCGCTGACCGGCCTGCTGACGCAGACCTTCGGCATGCGCCGCTACATGATGGGCACCACCGCCTTGTTCCTGTTCTTCTCCACCCTGTGCGGAGCGGCCTGGAACCTGGAAAGCATGATCGCCTTCCGCATGATGCAGGGTTTCACCGGCGGCGCGCTGATTCCGATGGCGCTGACGCTGGTCGTGGCCAAGCTGCCGCCGTCCAAGCGCGCAACGGGCCTGGCCATCTTCGGCCTGACCGCGACGCTGGCGCCGTCCATGGGCCCGACCCTGGGCGGTTACCTGACCGAGCTTTATGGCTGGCCGTCGATCTTCTACATCAACTGGGCGCCGGGCGTGCTGCTGATTGCCGGTATCGCCTATGGCCTGGACAAGGAAAAGCAGGCCCTCGACACGCTGCGCAACGCCGACTGGATCGGCATTGCCTTCATGGCGCTGGGCCTGGGTTCGCTGACGGTGTTCCTGGAAGAGGGCAATACCAAGGACTGGTTCGACTCGAACTTCATCGTTACCTTTGCCGGCCTGGCGATTGTCGGCCTGCTGGGCTGGGTGGTGACGAGCACGATGCGCAAGAACTCCTTCGTGGACCTGAGCCTGTACGGCCGCCGCAACTTCCTGGTGGCGACGGTGCTGTCGGCGGTGTTTGGCATGGCGCTGTATGGCTCGTCCTTCCTGCTGCCGCTGTTCCTGGGGCAGATCGCTGGTTATTCGCCGATGCAGATCGGCGAGGTGATCATGTGGGCAGGCCTGCCGCAGCTGTTCATCATGCCGTTCGTGGCCAGGCTGTCGTCGAAGATCGATAACCGCATCCTGTGCTCTTTCGGCCTGCTGCTGTTCGGGGTTTCCTGCCTGATGAATGCCTACATGGACGCAGGCACTGGCTACGATCAGCTGCTGTGGTCACAGGTGGTGCGTTCGCTGGGCCAGCCCTTCGTGATGCTGACGCTGTCGAACTTTGCCCTGAACGGCATGCCGCCGCAGGATACGGCTTCCGCTTCGAGCCTGTTCAATATGACCCGTAACCTGGGCGGCTCCATCGGCATCGCCATGCTGGGCACTTCGCTGACGCAGCGCGAGCACTTCCACTCGGCCCGCCTGGGCGAGTCGATTTCCAGCTTCTCTGCGGCGACCCAGCTGCGCATCGATCAGATGACGCAGAACTTTGTGGGACAGGGATTCGATCCGGTCACCGCGGGCGACAAGGCCCTGAAGTCGATCGACAGCATCGTGCGGCGCGAGTCGTATGTGATGGCTTATAACGATGGCTTCTTCATCGTGGGCGGCGTGCTGCTGGCCTGCATCCTGATCCTGTGGATGTCGGATAAGGTGCTGTCGCCGTCTGGCGGCGGGGGCGGGGCTCACTGACTGAGCTTGCACGGCGGATCAAGGATCCGCCCTACGCTGCGGCGTTGAATCGTCGGACGTAGGGCGTTGATTGAATATGGATGGCCGGGGTGCGTAGGGCGGATCATTGATCCGCCGCGACCGGCCACGAACAACGAGGTAGACGATATGAACTTCAATCAGATTGCATTGGCGGCGGCCGTTGGGCTGGCGCTGGCAGGCTGCGGCACGATCGGCCAGGACTTCAAGGCGCCGGCGAACGTGAACGACAGCGCTTTCCGTCACGCGCCGGCCGGTGCGACTGCGGAAACTGCGCAGTTGCCGCAGCAGTGGTGGACCGTGTTCGGCGATGACACGCTGAACCGGCTGGAACAGCAGGCCCTGCGCGACAGCCCCTCCGTGAAGGCGGCGGCGCAGCGTCTGCTGCAGGCTGAAGCCCAGCTGGGCGTGGTGCGTGCGCAGCAGGCGCCGCAAGTGGGCGTGAACGCGGGCGTGTCCAACTCGCGCACCTCGGCGAACACCTCGCAGGGCCTGGCCTTGGGCGGGCGCTCCATCAGCGGCAACAATTATTCGATCGGCTCGACCTTTTCCTATGAGCTGGACATCATCGGCCGCGTGCGCCGCGCCGTGGAAGCGGCCGATTCGCAGGCGCTGGTGGCGCAGGCGGACCGCGATGGCGTGATGCTGCTGCTGTCGTCCCAGGTCGCACAGACCTACTGGCAGTTGCGCGGCCTGGATGCGGAAATCGGCATCCTGCGCGGCGCGCTCGATACGCGCCGCGAGACGGAAGACCTGGTGAACGCGCGCTTCAACGCCGGCCTGTCCAATGAACTCGATACGTCCCGTGCCCGCATCGAGCGTGCGAATGCGGAAGCGGACCTGGAAGAAGTCCAGCGTCAGCGCAATACGCTGGAGCATGGCCTGGCCGTGCTGCTGGGCGCTTCGCCATCGTCGACCGTGCTGGCGCCGGTGGCGGGCGAGCTGCCCAAGCCGCCGTCGATCCCGGCGGGCCTGCCGGCCAGCCTGCTGTCGCACCGTCCCGACCTGGCCGGCAGCGTGGCGTCGATCCGCGCGGCCAATGCCAATATCGGCGTGGCCGAGGGCGCGTTCTATCCTTCGGTCAGCCTGACCGGCAATTTCGGCTTCGCGTCCGAGAGCCTGAGCGATATCGCCAAGGGCGGCTCGCGCGTGTTCAGCATTGGTCCGCTGGGCTTGTCCCTGCCGCTGTTCGACGGTGGCCGCAACCAGGCAAACCTGTCGCTGGCCAAGGCGCGCTATGAAGAGGCGCTGGCCAACCACGAGGGCAAGCTGCTGACGGCCTTGCGCGAGGTGGAGGATGCGTTGTCGGA
>DASWYX010000606.1:0-4962 GCA_036404755.1 Pseudoduganella sp. | reverse complement strand
TTCAGGCTTTGCGGCAGCGATTCGTGGGCGGTGGCCAGGGTCGCGCCGTTTGCGCCGCCGGAAATACGGTTCGTGGTGAGGAAAATATAGCCATCGCTTTCGGCGCGGGTTTTATAAAACTCGTTTTCAACGGCTTCCGTTATCCATTTTTCGACGGTAGCCGGCTGGCCGAACATCATCCGCGTTTCGCGCCATCGCAAGCCAGCCAGGCCATGCGCCGGCTTATTGACCATTTCAATGGAGACAATACCGGTGATGATTTGGGCGGCATTTTTGATATCGCTTATTGCAGCCCATACTGCCGCCCTGGAGCCGCCGATATTTACCTGCGCGTCAACGATCATGATTTATCCCAGCATGAGCTTGCCTTGTGAAAAAGGCCGGCAATTTGCCGGCCCTTTTGGGATGGAGATGGAAGAATTACTTCTTCTTTTTCGGCGACAGGACCATGATCATCTGGCGGCCTTCCATTTTCGGGAACTGCTCGACCTGGCCATGCGGCTCCAGGTCGGCCTTCAGACGCTCGAGCATGCGCATGCCGATGTCCTGGTGGGCCATTTCACGGCCGCGGAAGCGCAGCGTGATTTTGGTCTTGTCACCGTCTTCCAGGAACTTGATCAGGTTGCGCAGCTTGATGTTGTAGTCGCCATCGTCGGTACCCGGACGGAATTTGACTTCCTTCACGGAGATTACCTTCTGCTTCAACTTGGCTTCGTGCGCCTTCTTCTGTTCCGAATACTTGAACTTGCCGTAGTCCATCAGGCGGCACACCGGCGGAGTCGCGTTGGGGGCGATTTCCACGAGGTCCACGTTCGCCTCTTCCGCCAGGCGGAAAGCTTCGGCCAGGCTTACGATGCCCAGCGGTTCATTATCCACACCCGACAGACGCATTTCGGGATAGGTGATCTCGCCATTGATGCGATGTGACTTGTCAGTAGCTATTGCAGTTTCCTTTAATGTTTGTTTGCTGGCCGGTTGCGGAGTAGTCCCGCATCAGGCTTTGGTAGCGACGTCTTGCTGGAGTCGCTCCACCAGGGCATCGATGGACATGACGCCCAGATCGACATTGCCCCGGGCACGCACGGCCACGGTGTTGGCATCCCGCTCTTTATCGCCGACAACCAGAATGTACGGCAGTTTTTGGACGGAATGTTCGCGTATTTTATACGTGATCTTCTCGTTGCGCAAATCAGCGTCAACGCGGAAGCCCAGCTTGCGCAGCCTGGCGGCGAGGTCCTTGCAGTAATCGGCCTGTGCATCGCTGATGTTGAGAATCGATACTTGCACAGGTGCAAGCCACATCGGCATCGCGCCGGCATGGTTCTCGATCAGGATGCCGATGAAGCGCTCCAACGAACCGACGATTGCACGGTGCAGCATGACCGGCGTCTTGCGGGTGTTGTCGACTGCCACGTACTCGGCGCCCAGGCGGCCCGGCATGGAGAAGTCGACCTGCATCGTGCCAACCTGCCACGGACGGCCCAGCGAATCCTTCAGGTGATACTCGATCTTCGGACCATAGAAGGCGCCCTCGCCCGGCAGCTCGGTCCAGGTCACGCCGCAGGCGCGCAGTGCGGAACGCAGCGCTTCTTCAGCGGCATCCCACACTTCGTCGGAACCGATACGGTTATCCGGACGCAGCGCGATCTTCACGTCGATATGCTCGAACTTGAAATCCTTGTAGACATCCATCGCCTGCGCGTGGAAGTCCGTCACTTCAGCCTCGATCTGCTCTTCGGTACAGAAGATGTGGCCATCATCCTGGGTGAAGCCGCGCACACGCATCACGCCGTGCAGCGCGCCGGACGATTCATTACGGTGGCACTGGCCGAACTCGCCGTAGCGCAGCGGCAGGTCGCGGTAGGAATGCAGGCCGGAGTTGTAAATCTGCACATGGCCCGGGCAGTTCATCGGCTTCAGCGCGTACGAACGGTTCTCGGACTCGGTGGTGAACATGTTCTCGCGATAGTTCTCCCAGTGACCGGTCTTTTCCCACAGCGTACGGTCCAGGATCTGCGGCGCCTTCACTTCCTGGTAGCCGTTTTCCTGGTACTTGCGGCGCATGTACTGCTCCACCTGCTGCCAGATGGTCCAGCCTTTCGGATGCCAGAAGATCAGGCCCGGCGCCTCGTCCTGGAAGTGGAACAGGTCCAGCTGCTTGCCCAGCTTGCGGTGGTCGCGCTTCTCGGCCTCTTCCAGCATGTGCAGGTACTGCTCCTGGTCTTCCTTCTTGGCCCAGGCGGTGCCGTACACGCGCTGCAGCATTTCGTTCTTGGAGTCGCCGCGCCAGTAGGCGCCGGCCAGCTTCATCAGCTTGAACACTTTCAGCTTGCCGGTGGACGGCACGTGCGGACCGCGGCACAGGTCGGTGAAGTTGCCTTCGCTGTACAGGGACACGTCCTCATTCGCCGGAATCGAAGCGATGATCTCGGCCTTGTAATGCTCGTTGATGGACTTGAAGTAAGCTACGGCTTCGTCGCGCGGCAGCACCTTGCGGGTCACCTGCTCATCCTTTTTGGCCAGCTCGCCCATCTTCTTCTCGATCGCTACCAGGTCTTCCGGGGTGAACGGACGCTTGTAGCTGAAGTCGTAGTAGAAGCCGTTCTCGATGACCGGGCCGATGGTCACTTGCGCGTCCGGGAACAGTTCCTTGACGGCGTAGGCCAGCAGGTGGGCGGTCGAGTGGCGGATGACTTCCAGGCCTTCCGGATCGCGCTCGGTCACGATGGCGACATCGGAATCCTTGTCGATCAGGAAGGAAGTGTCGACCACCTTGCCATCGACTTTGCCTGCCAGCGCGGCTTTACCGAGGCTGGTGCTGATATTGGATGCCACCTGTGCCACGGTAACGGGCGCTTCGAATTGACGGATGGAGCCGTCGGGCAGTCGGACTGAAACCATCATGATCTCCAGTTTGAAAATTAATTCGGGAAAAATAGGGACGAAAAAAAACGCGGACTAGCCGCGTTTTTCTTCAATTTGAACAAGCAAAAGAAAGCCGATCGACTAGCGTCACTCACCAACCGTCATGGTAGTTCGCGGTGTCATAACCGGTGTGCCTTTCTCGCTCTTACAAAGTATCTGGTGGGCGGTGCAGAATTCGAATCTGCGACCCCTTGGATGTCGACCAAGTATTCTAACCAGCTGAACTAACCGCCCGTTGTCTTTTGCAATAGTACTACAGTGTTCTGGTGGGCGGTGCAGAATTCGAATCTGCGACCCCCTGGATGTCGACCAGGTATTCTAACCAGCTGAACTAACCGCCCGGAGACCAGCATTATAGAGATGCGCTTCTGGGATGACAAGTATTTTCCTGTGAAAACATTGTGAAATATTCCCATGCTATAGTCCACGGGTTATGCAAACCAAGAATCCACCCTCCTCCGCCCATTTGCACGCCCACCTGGATGGCGATGCAGAACACGCCCATTTCAATGAACACCGCAGCCAGACGGCGCTGGCCATCGCACTCGCGCTGACGCTGGGATTTGCCTTCGTCGAAGTCGCCGCCGGTTTCATGGCCAACTCCCTGGCCCTGATCTCGGACGCCGGCCATATGGTGACCGACGCCGCCTCGCTCGGCCTGGCCCTGCTGGCGCAGCTGATCGCCAAGCGCCGCCCGTCCGCCCGCTATTCCTTCGGCTATGGCCGCGCCGAGGCGCTGGCCGCTTTCGTCAACGGCCTGGCGATGCTGGCCGTCGTGGCCTGGATCTTCGTCGAAGCCGTGCAGCGCTTTGCCGATCCCAAGCCCGTGCAGGGCAATACCGTGCTGCTGGTGGCGGGCATCGGCCTCGCCATCAACCTGGTCGTGGCCTGGACGCTGTCGCGCGACCAGGGCAGCATGAATACCCGCGCCGCGCTGGTGCACGTGATGGGCGACCTGCTCGGCTCCGTCGCCGCGCTGGCCGCCGGCGGCGTGATCATGTGGACCGGCTGGATGCAGATCGACCCGCTGCTTTCCGTGCTGGTGTCGCTGCTGATCCTGAAGTCCACCGTCAGCGTGCTGCGCGAGTCCTATCATCACCTGATGGAAGGCGTGCCCGATGGCGCGGATTACCTGCAGATCGGCGCCGACCTCGTGGCCATGGATGGCGTGGTGTCCGTGCACGACCTGCACGTGTGGGACATGTCGCCCGGCCACCCGGCCCTGATCGGCCATCTTGAAATCCGCGACCTGCAGGAATGGCCGCGCATCCTGCATAACGTGAAAGCGATGCTGCTGGCGCGCCACGGCATCGACCACATCACCCTGCAGGCCGAAGTCGCCCATTCCTGACATGCGCCGGCTTGGCCCACTGCCGCTGCTCGCCCTGGCCTGCACCCAGGCCCAGGCGGGCCGGCCCATGACGACGGACGACGCCAGCATCCTCGATCCGAACAGCTGCCAGCTCGAAACCTGGACCCTGCACAGCCGCGCCAGCAAGGAAATCTGGGCGATGCCCGCCTGCCGCGTCGGCGAATTCGAACTGGCGGCCGGCGCGGGCCGCGCGGGCGCCTCCGATGCCAGGAAGACTTACGGCGTGTTGCAGGCGAAGACGGTGTTCAAGCCGCTGGACGTCAACGACTGGGGCATCGGCCTGGCCTTCGGCACCCAGTTCGACACGCGCAAGGGCCTGAGCGGCGACCGCTATGCCTATGTCCCCATCAGCTGGTCATTGCGCGACGACCTGCTGCAGGTGCACGCCAATCTCGGCTGGCT
This sequence comes from Pseudoduganella sp., assembly GCA_036404755.1. Lineage (GTDB taxonomy): Bacteria > Pseudomonadota > Gammaproteobacteria > Burkholderiales > Burkholderiaceae_D > Rugamonas. Next base: position 263 of record DASWYX010000606.1, on the reverse strand, counting down.
GCGTGAAAAAGCCACCCGGCGCGACTTTGCAACGTGGGCGCTGGGCGCCGAAGCCCAGGTCGCGCAGAACGGCTGGCTGAGCATGGAAACCTTCGGCCGCAATGACGGCCGCCCGTCCTACCAGGTTGGCGCGCGCATGTGGCTGGTGCAGGACCGCATCCAGCTGGACGGCTCGCTGAGCGACCGCGTGCACCACAGCCACCCCGAGCGCGCCTTCACCATTGGCCTGAAGTTCGTCACACCCTAGAACGTGTGGCGCACGC
>DASWYX010000605.1:0-8603 GCA_036404755.1 Pseudoduganella sp. | reverse complement strand
CGCGGAGAGCCAGGGCCCGCGGCGCCGCATCCAGCTTGAACAGGCCAACAACCTGCTCCAGCTGCGCCGCCTGTTCGCTCAGCGACTGCGCCGCGGCGGCGGCCTCCTCCACCAGCGCCGCATTGCGTTGCGTCGCAACGTCCATCTGCCCCACCGCCTCGTTGACCTGGCCGATACCCAGGCTCTGCTCCTGGCTGGCGCCCGCGATCTGCCCCATCAAACCGGCCACTTCCTGCACCGAGCGCACGATATCCTGCATCGCCGCGCCGGCCGAATCGGCCAGCTTGCCGCCGTCCGCCACATGCTGCACCGAGGCCGTAATCAGCTCCCTGATCTCCTTCGCAGCAGCCGCGCTGCGCTGCGCCAGGTTGCGCACTTCGCTGGCGACGACCGCGAAACCCCGTCCCTGCTCGCCCGCGCGCGCCGCTTCCACCGCCGCATTCAGGGCCAGGATATTGGTCTGGAAAGCGATGCCGTCGATCACGCCGATGATGTCGGCAATCCTGTTCGAGCTGGCCGTGATGGACGCCATCTTGTCGACCACCTGCCCCACCACTTCCCCGCCGCGCCGCGCCGAATCGGAAGTGGACGCCACCAGCTTGTTGGCCTGCTCCGCGTGCGCCGCGTTATTGTGGACCGTGGACGTAAGCTCCTCCATTGCTGCCGCCGTCTGCTCCAGGTTGGAAGCCTGCGCTTCCGTGCGCGCCGAAAGATCCAGGTTGCCGCTGGCGATATCGCCCGTGGCGGACGCGATCGCCCGGCTGCTGTCGCGCACGCGCGCCATGGTCCGGTTAAGCGATTCGACAAAGCGGTTGAAGGCGGACGCCAGCGCGCCAATCTCGTCCTGCGATTCGACCGGCATGCGCCGCGTCAGGTCGCCGCCGCCGCGGGCGATATCTTCCAGCAGCTCGGCGGCCTGCGCCACCGGCGCCGCGATCGCGCGGCTGATCAGGAAGATCGCCAGCATGCCCACGCCGCCGCCGATCACGGCCGCCACCAGCGACGTCATCGCCGCACCGCGCGCAATCCCGGCCAGCACTTCCGCTTCCGGCACCTGCGCGATCAGGTAGGCATTCACCTCCGGAATGAAGGACGAAGCCACCAGCTGTTCGCCGCCCCCGGCCTGGTACTGGTCGGCCGTGTAGGCGGCGCCGCCGAGCAGGCGCTGCGCCAGTTCCGAGGACATGCCCGGCATGTCCTTCAGCCGGTGCTTGCCGTCCACCAGCTTCGCATCGCGGTGGATCAGGATCGTGCCATCCGCGCGCACCAGATAAACATAGCCGGACTGCCCCAGCTTGTAGTTGCGCACCGTCTGCGCCAGCGAATTGACGGCCAGGCCGATGCCGGCCACCGCCAGCTTGCCGCCCGGCGTCTGCACGCGAGAATTGATGAACAACATATAGGAATCGGCGCTGACATCCTTGTCGATCACCATCTCGTAGGGCGCGCCACTGGACAGGAAGCCATAGAACCAGGCGTCGCGCGCCACGCCCTTGCCCAGCGTGCGGTCATAGCCTTTGTCCGTGTAGTACTCGCCGGTGGCCCCGGAAACCCAGAACACCGTCGCCGCCTGGTTCTTCGCCTTCAGCTTGCCCGCCAGCGCGACCCAGGCGCCCACGCCCTCCTCGCCCAGGCCGGCGTCTTCCCAGGCCGTGAGAAAGGTATTGTTGGCCATTGTCTGCGACACGGCCAGCGGCGTAGCGATCTGGCGCAGGATATCGTTGCGAATCGCCGCCACCTGCGCCGGTAGTTCATGCTGGACGACGCGTTCGCGGGCGGCCTTGCTGGTCTGCAGGATACTCAGCGTCGATGAGATGGCGAAGAACAGCAGCAGGCACAGACCCATGCTGAGCAGGAGCTTGTGCCGGATCGACAGGCGGCGGAGCGCTTTCATGATTCCCCTTGGGGTGTTGATATGTATCGGACCAGCATATCAACACCGCACGCGGGGCGGCGTGCGCTTTGGGCGCTTGCAACAGAATAGTAACTATTGGCGCAAAGTACTATTCGAAGGAACGCTTGAACGCTATGAAGGCAGCCGTCAGCGCGGACAATTCGGCGCGCAGGGCCTGCACTTCATGTTCGAGGGCGGCCACACGTTCGCTGTCCGCACCGCCGCGCCCTGCCCCGCCGGTGCCGCTTCCGCCACCGGAGCCGCCCGCACTCGCGCCGCCGCTGCCGGCCGCGCTGGCCGAACCGCCGTATGCGCTGGCGGTCGCGTCACGCGCCAGCGAATCCTCGCCGCCCAGCAGTTGTCCATAGCGCGGCTCGCGTGTGCCCGGCGCCTGCACGGAAGCGACCAGCGGCGGGTATTTATCCATCAGGAACTGCAGCCCGGTCTCGACTTCGCCAACCGACTTGAACTCGTGCAGCCGTCCGCTGCGGGTGCGGATCTCGCCCGCCGTCTGCAGACCGCGCAGCATCAGGATCGCCATGATGGCAACCTTGTCCTGCTCCAGCGACCACTTGATGCGCATGCGGTGCTCGTACTTGGTCACGCGCGAGCCGGACTGGTTGACGGAGTTGACCAGCTTTTTTTCGGTCAGGCGCGCCAGCACATCGGCCACCGTGTCTTCGGAAAGGTGCATCACCGGATCGCGGCTGGAAAGCTGGTTGCAGCCATTGGTCAGCGCGTTCAGTGACAGCGGATAGTTGTCCGGCGTGAGCGCTTCTTTTTCGGCCAGCACGGCCAGCACGCGGATCTCAAACGGATCGAGGATATCGTCCAATTTTCATGCTCCTTAATCGACCAGTTTATTCAGTTGGGCCGGATCGAACTTGTCGCAGGCTTCGATGCTTTCGCAATGCAGCCCGGCCGCCTTCATCGTCGCCACGATACGCTCGATTTGCTGCTCCTGTGTGACAGCGTGATTGATCAGGCCATGCAGCGCCTTGGACAGCGGATCGTCGCCGTTCGGCGTCACGCCATAGGCCGCAAACAGGCGCTCGGTGGAACTGATGCGCGCCTGATCCTTCTGCACGATGTGCGCCGGATTGCCGACCGCCGTGCCACCCGGCGGCACAGGCTTCAGCAGCACGGCGTTCGAGCCGACCTTGGCGTATTCGCCCACCGTGAAGCCGCCCAGCACTTTCGCGCCGGCGCCGACGATGACGCCTTTCGCCAGCGTCGGGTGGCGCTTGGTGCCCGTGTGCAGGGTGGTGCCGCCCAGCGTGACGCCCTGGTAGATGGTGCAGTCGTCGCCCACCTCTGCGGTTTCACCAATCACTACGCCGAAGCCGTGGTCGATGAACACGCGGCGGCCGATCTTCGCGCCGGGGTGGATTTCAATGCCCGTGAAAATGCGCGCCAGGTAGGACAGGAAGCGGCCCAGCCATTTCATGTGATGGTGCCAGCACCAGTGCGCCCAGCGGTGCACCACGATCGCATGCAGGCCCGGATAACAGGTCAGTACCTCCCAGCCATTGCGCGCAGCAGGGTCGCGCTCGATGATGCTGCTGATGTCGTCTCGGAGGCGGGAAAACATAGGGCGTATTGCGTGATTGTTCAGAAATCCATCATAACGCATCCGCTGCGGGGGTGCATGGCCTCAAACCCAACCCCGGGTCAGACCCTTGGGTCTGACCCCGGTTTTAGGTTTCAGGTTTCGGAAGCCAGCCGCTGGCGTCGCGCCTCGTAGAGGCAAACGCCCGAAGCCACCGAAACATTCAGCGACTCCACCGACCCGAACATCGGAATCGAGACCAGCACATCGCAGGTCTCTCGCGTCAGTCGGCGCATGCCCTCGCCTTCCGAGCCCATCACGATCGCGGTCGGGCCGCGGTAGTCGCCTTCGTACAAGCCCTTCTCGCCGTCATCGGACGTGCCGATCAGCCAGATATCGCGCTCCTTCAGCTCGCGCAGGGTGCGCGCCAGATTGGTGACGGTGATGTAAGGCACGGTCTCCGCCGCGCCGGACGCCACCTTGGCGGCGGTCGCGTTCAATCCAACGGAACGGTCCTTCGGTGCGATCACGGCGTGCGCGCCGGCGCCATCGGCCACGCGCAGGCAGGCGCCCAGGTTGTGCGGGTCGGTGATGCCGTCCAGGACCAGCAGCAGCGGCGGGCCTTCGATGGCGTCCAGCAGCTCGTCCAGGTTGCGCGCCAGCGCCAGCTGGGAGGCGAAGGCGATCACGCCCTGGTGGCGGCGCGTGCCGACGATCTTGTCCAGGCGCGCGGCCTCGACCGGCATGACGCGCACGCCGGCGGCTTTCGCGTTGGCGATCAGGTCCTTCATGCGGCGGTCGTCGCGCGTGGCGTCCACGAAGATTTCTTCAACGCTGGATGCTTCGTGACGCAGGCGCGAGGTGACGGCGTGGAAGCCGAAAATCATTTTGTTCTTGCTCATGTTTGCTTCTCTGGTGCAGGGTTTGGGCCGCTGGACAGGATGCACGGCGGATCAATGATCCGCCCTACACGCCGTTGGCGACATTCGTTGGCGTTCGTGGCGCCGTTCGTGCGACGCCGGTTGTGCCGTTCGTTCGCGCCGGGGGCGGCATCCGATCGCGCCGGGGCGGCGATGGGCCGCGACCGGCGCTGCTCGGGTTATCGTTTCTTCTTGGCTTTCGCCGACTTGGTCACGCGCGGGGCGGCCTGGGGCTTGGCTTTGCTGCGCTTGGGGACGGGCGCCGGGGCCGCGGCCTTGCTGCGCTTGGCCGGCGCCTTGGTGGGCGCGGCGGCGCGCGGCGAGATGCTGGGCTGCGTCTTGCCCTTGCGTGCGCGCGGGGCCAGCTCCTCTTCATCCTCGAAGGAATCGAAGTCGCCGAAGGAACCGATCAGGCCACCGCCTTTGCCACGGCCCGTCTTCTTCGGCACCGGCAGCGACATCGCTTCGCTATCGGCCAGGCGCAGGTCGATCTTGCGCGACTCCAGATCCACGCGCACCACCTGCACGTTCACGCGGCCGGTCAGCTGGTAGCGCTTGCCGGTACGCTCGCCGCGCAGTTCATGGCGCGCCTCGTCGTACTGGAAGTAGTCCGCGCCCAGGTCCGTGATATGCACCAGGCCTTCCACGAACAGCTGGTCCAGCTGCACGAAGATGCCGAAGGTGGTCACGCCGGTGATGATGCCGCTGAACTCCTCGCCCAGCTTGTCCTGCATGAAGTAGCACTTCAGCCAGGCCTCTACATCGCGCGACGCCTCGTCCGCGCGGCGCTCGTTGGCCGAGCAGTGCACGCCCAGTGCATCCCAGATCGTCAGGTCGGCGCTGGATTTTTTCGGCTCCTTGCCTTCCTGCTTGTCCTTCAGCTGCTGGCGGCGCTGCGCGTTCGAGATGCTGGTATTCAGCACGCTCTTGTCCGCGATCTTCGGCTCGTACTTCTTGCCGTTCAGGATAGCCTTGATCGCACGGTGGGTCAGCAAGTCCGGATAGCGGCGGATCGGGCTGGTGAAGTGGGCATAAGCCTCATAGGCCAGGCCGAAGTGGCCGATGTTTTCCGGGCTGTAGACCGCCTGCTGCATGGAGCGCAGCAGCATGGTCTGCAGCAGGTTCGCGTCCGGACGCTCCTTGACCTTCTTCATCAGCTCCGCGTAATCGCGCGCCACCGGCGTATCGCCGCCGCCCAGCGTGAGGCCAACCTGCTTCAGGAAATCGCGCACCTGGGTGAGCTTCTCCTTGGTCGGGCCGGCGTGGATGCGGTAGGTGCCGGGGTGCTTGTGGCGCAGCAGCAGGTCCGCCGCGCACACGTTCGCAGCCAGCATGCATTCCTCGATCAGCTTGTGCGCATCGTTGCGGGTGCGCGGAATGATCTTCTCGATCTTGCCGGACGGGTTGCAGACGATATAGGTCTCGGTCGTCTCGAAGTCGATCGCGCCGCGCTCCAGGCGAGCCTTCAGCAGCGCGTGATAAACGTCGTACAGATTCTGCAAGTGCGGCACCAGCGACCCGCGGCGCGCAGCCTCGGGACCCTTGGTGTTGCCCAGGATGGCCGCCACTTCGGTATAGGTGAAGCGCGCGGCCGAGTGCATCACGGCCGGATAGAACTGGTAAGCCTTGATCTCGCCCTGGGCGGTGATCACGGCGTCGCATACCAGCGTCAGGCGGTCGACGCGCGGGTTCAGCGAGCACAGGCCGTTGGACAGCTTCTCCGGCAGCATCGGAATCACGCGGCGCGGGAAGTACACGGACGTGCTGCGCTCCAGCGCATCGCCATCCAGCCCATCGTTCGGCTTTACGTAGTGCGACACGTCCGCGATCGCCACGATCAGGCGGTAGCCCTTGGCGCGGCCAAGCTTGATCGGCTCGCAGTAGACCGCGTCGTCGAAGTCGCGCGCATCTTCGCCGTCGATGGTCACCAGCGGCACGTCGCGCAGGTCCACGCGCTCGCCCCAGTCGGATTCGCGCACCACGTCCGGCAGCTTGGCCGCCTGCTTCAGCGCGGCGTCCGAGAACACGTGCGGCACGCCGAACTTGCGCACGGCGATTTCGATTTCCATGCCCGGGTCGTCCATATCGCCCAGCACTTCGACGATCTTGCCCTGCGGCTGCTTGAAGCGTCCCGGCTGCTCGGTCAGTTCGACGCTGACGATCTGGCCGGATTTGGCCTTGCCCACCGCGCCTTCGACCAGGATGTCCTGGCTGATGCGCTTGTCCTCCGGCGCCACGATCCACACGCCGTTATCCTTCAGCAGGCGGCCGATGATGTGCGTGGTGCCGCGCTGGACGACTTCAACGATCGTCCCTTCCGGACGGCCGCGGCGGTCGTAGCCGGTAACGCGCGCCAGGACTTTATCGCCGTGCAGCACCTTCTGCATCTCGCGTTCGCTGAGGAAGATATCCTCGCCCGGTTCGTCCGGGATCAGGAAGCCGTAGCCGTCGCGGTGGCTGCTCACGCGGCCGGCGATGAATTCGGAATGGTCCGCCAGCACGAAGAAGCCGTTGATGTCGGACGTGATCTGGCCGTCGCGCTCCATCGCGTTCAGGCGGCGCGTCAGCACCGCATGCGATTCAGGCTTGACCTTCAGTTGCAGCGCCAGTGCGCGCACGTCGAGCGGCGCTTTCGCGCTGCGGAAGATGCCGAGGATGTCCTCCCGGCTGGGAATGGTATGGGTAGACTGGTTCAAAAGAGATTCGGTCGTTTTATTATTGATCGTAGTGTACCGGAGGTCGGCCTGATTTCCTAACGAGCGAAAAATGCTCAAGGGCCTTTGACATCTGAAATTATTCCTCTATAATCACGGCTCTCGCAGCGATGCGGGGACGCAGTAAAGGGTGGATGTGCAGTGTGGAACGAAAGTTCATCTGGCGCAAAACTCTCCAGGGCGTTATAATAGCAGATGTTGCATTGCCCACGTGGCGGAATTGGTAGACGCGCATGGTTCAGGTCCATGTGCCGCGAGGTGTGGGGGTTCGAGTCCCTCCGTGGGCACCAAAAATTCCGTAAAAGCGCCGCAAGCTCTTTCGAGCTTGCGGCGTTTTTCATTTGTGCCCCAGCCGTGCATCCTAAAGGACCCGGGGACGCCTCGTAGGGCGGATCATTGATCCGCCGCAGTGCTGCCAGGGAAGCAAAATTAGCAAAATACCCTTGACCGGACCCGCCCCGATCATTAAGATGCGTGCCTTCTGTTGCAGCTCAACGCAACAATGCCCACGTGGCGGAATTGGTAGACGCGCATGGTTCAGGTCCATGTGCCGCGAGGTGTGGGGGTTCGAGTCCCTCCGTGGGCACCAGATTCCGTGAAGAGCGCCGCGATCAGCAATGATCGCGGCGTTTTTCTTTTTGCGTGCGTGATAAGCTCGGCGACATCATGCCGCACGACTACCGCGATCATCCCTGCTCCCCACCGCCCCATCCGGCCGGCCTGGCCGCGTACACGGATGGCTATTCCTGGTCGCGCGACACGGTCGGCCAGTCCGGCGGCGCCGTCTACCGCCTGCACGGCAAGCCCGGCGCCCCGTCGCGCTATATCAAGCATGGTCGCGGCGACGTCGCCCACGACCTGGCCGACGAGATGCTGCGTCTGCGCTGGCTGGCGCCGCACATCGCGGTCCCGGCCGTCCGCCATTTCGAGCATCGGGCGGGCGAAGCCTGGCTGCTGATGGACGCGGTGCGCGGCCGCACCGCCTGGCAAGCCCTCGCGTCCGCGCCGGAACATGCCGGCAATATCGTCGACGCCCTCGCCCGCTTCCTGCGCCGGCTGCACGCGATCCCGGCCGATGGCTGCCCGTTCAGCGGCGACCGCCTGCACAAGGCGCGCGCCCGCCTCGATGCCGGCCTGGTGGATGAGGAGGATTTCGACGAAGAGCGCGCCGGCTGGAGCGCCGGCCGCGTCTGGAACGAAATGACGGCCCTGCTGCCGCTGCCGCCCGAGCCCGTCGTCACCCACGGCGACTATTCGCTCGACAATCTCTTCCTCAATCACGGCGAGGTCGCCGGCTGCATCGACGTCGGCCGCGCCGGCATTGCCGACCGCTACCAGGACCCGGCCATCCTGTGGAACTGCCTCGGCGAATTCGGCCCGTCCCTTCAGCGCCGTCTGCTCGAGAGCTACGGCATTCCACGCCCGGACCAGCGCCGCCTGCGCTTCCACCTGATGCTCGACGAGTTCTTTTGACTGCATTATTTCAATAAAGCACAAATTGTCCTTGACCGAACCGGTTCCGCCCT
>DASWYX010000604.1:0-5945 GCA_036404755.1 Pseudoduganella sp. | reverse complement strand
CACCTGCCCAAGGTGGAACAGCGCCTGCGCGCGGCCCTGGAGGAGCACTACGAGATGCACCCGATCGTCGCCCCGCCCGGCAAGGCGCTGAATGTGCTGTACGAGCAGCTGGACCAGTGGCTCTGGCCCATGATCAAAACGGAAATGCGGCGCGTGGAGCAATACCAGCAGGACCTGGACAGCCATGAGGAGCAGTTCCGCCTCAGTATGGCGTGCAATGGTGAGGTGGCGTACAACGTCAAGGGGCGGTATTAATCGTCCGCCGCGGCCTCCGGTGCCGCAAGCGTTGTCGGTGCGCGAACACGGCGGATCATTGATCCGCCGTTGTGCCGCCTGCGGCGCGTCCGCCTTGCACCGCCAAAGTGCATTCTATTCCCCGCTGAGCGCACTCTGTCGCAATCGTGAGGCGGCGGCCGGCTCCCCTGAACTATGATTCCATCATCAATTATTGAAGCTTAAAGGAGACGATGATGGAATTTTCTGCTGCAGTGCGCAAAATCGTGCTGGCGATCGGACTGATGGCCGCCGTGGTTCCGGTGGCGCAGGTATCGGCCTCGCCGGGCTGGTTTGCGGGCGAGCGGGTCCATGGCAGCGGCACCATCGTCAAGCAGGCGCGCGAGGTGGGCGCCTTCGAAGGACTGGAGCTGGGCATGCCGGGCAGCGTGGAAGTGCGCATCGGCGGCTCCGACAACGTGACCATCGAAGCCGACGACAATCTGCAGCCGCTGATCGAAACCGTGATCGAGGGCGGCACGCTGAAGATCCGCCCGGTACGCAAGGAGCTGCAGATCACCAGCCGCAATATGAAGATCTTCATCACCGCGCGCCGGCTCGACAGCATTTCCGTCGGCGGCTCCGGCAATGTGGATGCGGAAGGCCTGCGCGGGCAGCGCCTGTCCTTCAATGTCGGCGGCTCCGGCTCCATTAACGTGCGCGGCCTGGAAAGCGAATCGGTGAAAGTATCGCTGGGCGGCTCCGGCAACCTGAAGGCCAGTGGCCACACGGATCACCTGGCGGTCTCGATCGGCGGTTCGGGCAAGGTGGGCACCGGCCAGCTGGCGAGCCGCAATGTCAGCGTGAGCATTGGCGGCTCGGGACAGGCGACCGTATGGGCCAAGCAATCGCTGTCCGTCAGCGTGGCCGGTTCCGGCGATGTGTCCTACTACGGCGACCCGCAGATCAGCAAATCGATCATGGGTTCCGGCAGCATCCGCCGCCTGAGCGGGGCGCCGCAGTAAGTTTTACAGGTCGTACTTCAGTTCCGCACTGACGGTACGCTGCGTGTAGGGGTGGAAGGCCCAGTACTTCCTGTTGTTCAGGTTATCCACCCCGATTGACGCGGACCAGTTCCTGTCAAACCGGTAGCGCACCCGCGCATCCACCACGAAGTAATCGGACACCCCCGTGTAGCTAAAGCCGTTCGGATCGCTGTTATCCAGCATGCCGTACTGCCTGCCGCTGTAGCGCGCGCCCAGGCTCGTGGTCCAGTGCTGCCCCACGTGATAGGACGCGAGGAAGGTCGCCCGCCAGTCCGGCACACGCGGCTGGCGCTTGCCCACGCTGGCCGGGAGCCTGTCGTTACGGACGATCTTCGAGTCGGCGTAAGTGAGGCTGCTGCTGACCGAGAGCCCATGCACCAGCACTTCGTCTTCCTGCTGCGAGAGTTCCAGGCCGGTCGTGCGGATCTTCCCGACGTTTTGCACCGTGCTCACGGTCGGCGTCAGCGGCTGCGAATACAAGGCGTCGCGCGTGGTTTCGCGGAAGACGGTGGCGCGCAGGCTGCCCTTCGCGGTCAGGCGCTCGGCAGTCAGCTCGCTGGTCCAGGATTTCTCAGCGCGCAGGTTCGGATCGTTGTTGATGATCTTCCCGTCCGCCACCGAACCCTGGAACAGTTCCGCCGCCGTTGGATTGCGCACGGCGCGGCCGGCGGAGCCTTTCAAGATCCACAACTCGTTCGCGCGCCAGGACAGCGCCGCTTTCGGCGACGCGCTGTTTTCGCTGCGCTCGCCAAAAGGCACACCCGAGAGCTTGCCGTCGAACGCCGTCCAGCGCTCGGCGCGCAGGCCCAGCATGGCTTTCCACGCCTCACTGATGCGCCAGGTGTCCTGCGCATACAGCGCTTCCAGCCGCGTGCTGCCGTTGAACACAGTGCCGCCAACGCGCGAGCGTAGTTTGGCCGTGTCCCGCTGCACGCCGAAGTCCAGCGCATGCCCGGCGCCCGGACGCCAGCTGCCTTTCAACGCCAGCGTATTCCAGCCGCTGCCTTCCAGGTCGGTGACGATGCCGCCCTGGTTCACCACGTCGCGTACATAGTCGTACTTGCTCGCGGCCACTTCCCAATCGAAGCTGCCCCGCCCGTGGGTCTTCAGCGACAGTCCCTGCATGATGTGCTCAAGATCGCCCTTGCTGGTCGCGAAATCGGACGGCGCAATCGTAAAGCGCTTGCCGTTGATATTGACATCGCCCTTGTACACCGGATTGCCCGCCGCGTCGCGCAGATAGGATTCCACATTGCGCGTGGCATCGTTCTGCCACCAGCCCAGCGTGTAGCTGGCGCGCAGCGTGGGCGACAGGTCATAGGCCAGCTTGACCTTGGCGTGGTCCTGCTTCGTGTTGATCTGGTTCGTGCTGCCGAGGATGAACCAGTCCTTGTTCGAGGGGTTTCGGTCGGCTACGGCGCCGGTGACCGGCACGCCGGCCGCTCCGCTCACGCCGGCGCTGGCCAGCTTCGTCACAAATGCCAGCGGCTGTCCGTCGCTATCCAGGCGCGACACATCCACCCACCACGACAGCGCGCCGTTGCGATTCCCCAGCGATGCGCTACCGTTGCGCCCGTAGTGGCGCGAGTCGGAGGCATATTGCTCGAAGCCCTGCGTGAATGCGCTCAGCTTCATATGCGCTTCGAGCTTGCCTGGCATGCGGGTCTGGTAATCCACCACCGCTCCAACCGAGTTGCCCGCATATGCGGCCGAAAACGGCCCATACAGCACATCGACCCGCTCGATTTCCTCCGGCGTGACGAGACCCCAGCGCGGCGTGAACGTCGCGCCATTGCCCAGCAAATTCGAGAGCAGGATGCCGTCCGCATAAACCAGCGAACGCGCGCTGTTGCCTGTGCCGGAGGCGCGGCTGGCCAGCACGGCATGGTCGTAGTCGCCCGGGTAGCGCTTGCGCACGTTCAGACTGGGAAGGTACTTCAGGGCATCTTCACTGTCGACGGCGTTGATGCGGTCCTCGATCTGCGCGCCGGTGATGCCCTCGATCGTGGTCGGGATCTGGGTCGGCAGCGAAGTCGGACGGCCAGCGTTGACGGTGACCACATGGTCCGCATGAGCCGGACAGGCGAAGCCAATCGCCGCCAGCATCGCTGCCAGCGGTTTATATTGCAATTGCATGGCCTCTCCTTAGTGGTGCGCGTGTTCGCCCGCAGCGGCGGGTTGGATTTCCAGGGCCGGCGCCGGGTTCTTGCCGCCGGGCGTGGTCTCGTCCCAAGCGGCGCTGCCCTTCACGCATGCCTGCATGACCTTGAAGTAGCGCGTGCCTGCTTCGGCGGGCAGCTTTACCTGCATCACGAATTCATCGTAATACTCGTCCGGCAAAGGGCCGCCGGACCAGGTCACACTGGTCGGCGTGGTCTGGATTTGCCAGCCTTGCTTCGGCATCGGCTTGGCGCCTTTCACGCCTTCCGGCAGCGTGACGGTGATTTCACGCGTGGCGCTGCCTGCGCAGCCGTGTCCAACTCTGAAGGTCAGCTTCTGGTAGCTGCCGGCGGTGGCGGTCTTTTGTTCCAGCGTGATATGAGCGTGCGCGGACGCAGCCAGCAGCGCGGCTGCGGCAATAACGATACGTTTCATGGCTGGCCCCTCAGTGATGCGCGTGCGCGTCGGCAGCGGCCGGGTTGTAGCTCAGCGGCTTGACGGGGACTTGCACTTCCACGTTGCTGCGCTTCTTGTCTTTCTTGTTTTCGACTACCAGGGTCAGAGGCACTGTTTCACCCTCTTTCAGCTGGCGTTTCAGCTGCATCAGCATCACGTGGTAGCCACCCGATGCCAGCGCGACCGGCTTGCCGGCAGGGAGATCGATGCCTTCCACATGCGACATCTGCATGCGGTCGCCCTGCATCTTCATCTCGTGAATTTCAGCATCGGCGACGGGGGTGCGGACTTCGACCAGGCGCGCGTCCTGTGCGGACTGCAGCTGCATGAAAGCGCCCGATGCCTTGGCGGCAGGGACGGTTGCGCGGATCCACGGATCCTTGACGGTAACTTGTGCGCTGGCGCCAGCGGCGAATGCGATCGACAGTGCGAACGCGAAGATTTGCTTGTTCATTTGATTGCTCCTGAAGTGATTGAAAAATAGGTTCAGGAGCGTGCGGGCGGACCTCGCGGGTTGGCGCTTGCCCAGATTTCCAGCGGCGCCGGGGATTGGTAGAACAGCAGCGGCCGCAGGCTCGGCCCGGCCGCAGCTACGGCGAGCATCGGCTCCGATGGCGGCAGTCCGGTGCTGCCGGCATGCGGCAGGCAATAGGCGCAATCCGCCATGTCCATCGCCATCAGCGGCGCGGGTTTGGATGGCTTGCTGCGGTCGGTCAGCGCCCGGAATGTCTCGGCCGTCAGCTCACCGGTGCCGCTGATGCGGGTGCCGTCGTTCAGGCAAATCTCCCACACGCGCGGCTTGCCTTTCGCCAGGGCCACGGCATGCGAAATCGAAGGCGCGAGCGCGTTCAGCAGCACCGCCAGACAGGCGAGCCAGATGAACATCCGCTTTGATTTCGATTTCAGGTGCATGGGCTGGATTATAGCCGAACCAAACCCCGGGTCAGACCCAAGGGTCTGACCCAGCTAAGGGTCTGACCCGGGTTTTAGGTTTTGAGCCAGCGCCCGCGCCGCAATCCACCTCGCATTCGGCGACGGATGCTCCGCGCTCGTCAAATTCGGCGACCGGCTATGTCGCGCCAGCTTCCGGAAATAGCCCGCCAGCGCTTCCGCCGGCCAGCCCGCGCGCCAGGCCAGCCGCATGCCCTCGCGGTCCGCCACCTCCTCGCAAGCCGCGTTGAACCCACCCAGCGCCCGCATCAATGCGCCATCGTTATCAATCGCATGCTCCAGCTCCGCATACGGCCGCGTCGACCACGAAGGATTGAGCCTGATCGCCTCCTCCGCCTCACGCAGATTGTGCAGCAGGACCGACTGTGCTATTTCGTGCGCCAGCAGCATCGCCAGCTCCGCATCGCTCAGGCTCAGGTCCGACACATGCTCGCCGCCCACCAGCAGCAACCCACCCGCCATTGACGACGCATTCGGATCACCGTCTGGCGTCGTATGAACCTCCCACGCGAAACTGGCGGCGGCCGGGTAATCCCGAATCGCCTGCGCGATCAGCGGCCGCGCGATACGCTCCACCCGCGCTTGGAAGCGCTCGTCCGAATCCAGCCGGTAGGCCGCCCGCAGCGTCTCGATCCGCTCCCGGTAAAGCCGCGCCGCACCTGCCGCAACCTCCTCCTGCGTGACCGCCTGCGCAGCGCCGTGCAGCACGATCAACAGAGCGATCGCATATCTGATCATGGGAAGCGCTCCGCCCAAAGCGCCTTCAGCCGCGGGTCGCTGTCAACGCGCCGGATCACGGGCGTCATGCGCGGAGCTTCGGCGTAGAACCGGTCGCGCCAGGGACCGAAGCGGGAGATCACTGCGACGTACAGATCGAGAACGGTAAGCTCCTCGCCAAGCAGATATGTCGACGGGTCAATCTGGCTATCCATCGTCCGCCAGCAAAAAGCAATGCGATCATGGACAGCGTTGACTACCTGTTCCCGGGCGCCGGGACCCGCCCCTATCCTGCCGACATCGGGCTTGATCCAGTGCAGCGAATAGATTGCCGACGACACGAAAAACATCCAGCGCAGGAACTGCGCGCGCGACGGATCGTCCAGTGCCGGCGACAGCCGC
>DASWYX010000603.1:0-6380 GCA_036404755.1 Pseudoduganella sp. | reverse complement strand
AAATAGTCGACCGACAGGTGGCTGCCGAGACGCGCCAGCACCGCGCTGGCCAAGGCGGCGGTCAGGCCGTTGGCCGGCAATTCAGGCGTCACGTAAGGCGGCCATTCCAGCGCAGCCATGCGCAACTCGTCGGCACGCGCAACGGTGCCGGCCGCAGCCAGCAGCCCGGTCGCAGCGAGCAGCAAGCGTAGAACGCCCATCGGCTTATGACCTTTTGGAAAATATCAGATTATTATCGCTAACCCGATGGCCAGGCGGGGAATTCGTGCCTGGCACGTGCAGATAGCGGATAATGGCGCTTTATCGAGCAGATTACCACCGTGAGCGATTCCAAGACCCTGGCTGACCGTATTGAGGACGTGCTGCCGCAGACCCAATGCACCAAGTGCGGCTTCCAGGGTTGCCGTCCATATGCCGAGGCGATCGCGGCCGGCGAAGCGCAGATCAACCAGTGCCCCCCGGGCGGCGCGGAAGGCATCCGCCGGCTGTCGTCCGTGACCGGTTATCCCGTGATTCCGCTGAATCCGATGAACGGCCTGGAGCGGCCGCGCGCCGTAGCCTTCATCGACGAGTCGCTGTGCATTGGCTGCACGCTGTGCATCCAGGCCTGCCCGGTTGATGCGATTACGGGCGCCGCCAAGCAGATGCACACCATCATTCCCGAGCTGTGCACCGGCTGCGACCTGTGCGTGCCCGCCTGCCCGGTGGACTGCATCGTCATGTACCCGGTCACCGAAACCACGGGCTGGGATGCGTGGTCGCAGGCAGATGCCGACGCGGCCCGCTCGCGCCACGACTTCCGCGCCTTGCGGCTGAAGCGCGAGCGCGATGAGAACGATGCACGCCTGGCCGCTAAGGCGAAGGCCAAGATGGAAGCGGTGGACCGCCTGTCGCCGGAAAATGCGGCCGAGGAAGCGGAGAAGGAACGCAAGCGGCAGATCATTGCCGCCGCCATGGAGCGCGCACGCCAGCGCGCCGAAGCCGACAAGAAGAAATGAACCCAGCCAAACGTCACGAAATTTTCAGCCGCCTGCGCGCGGCCAATCCCAAACCCCAGACCGAACTGGAATACACCACGCCTTTCGAGCTGCTGATCGCCGTGCTGCTGTCCGCACAGGCGACGGACGTAGGCGTGAACAAGGCCACGCGCAAGCTTTATCCGGTGGCGAACACGCCACAAGCGATACTGGACCTGGGCCTCGATGAGCTGACGGATTACATCAAGACCATTGGCCTGTACAAGACCAAGGCGAAGAATGTGATGGCGACCTGCCAGATCCTGGTCGAGAAGTACAACGGCGAGGTGCCGCGCACGCGGGAGGAGCTGGAAGAACTGCCCGGCGTGGGGCGCAAGACGGCGAATGTGGTGCTGAATACGGCCTTCGGCGAGATTGCGATGGCTGTCGATACGCACATCTTCCGCGTGTCCAACCGCACCGGAATCGCGCCGGGCAAGAATGTGGACATCGTCGAGCAAAAGCTGATGAAGTTCGTGCCGAAGGAGTTTTTGCTGGACGCCCACCATTGGCTGATCCTGCACGGCCGCTATATCTGCACGGCGCGCAAGCCGAAATGCTGGAACTGCCTGATCGCCGACCTGTGCGAGTTCAAGGGCAAGACGCCGCTGCCCGAGGGAGTCTAGAGGAGTAAGATTGCGTCAGACGCACTTCGGGAGACACCGCGATGGAAATGAAGAAGATCAATGCTGGCAAGCTGCGCGCCATCGGCTACGACCAGCGCGAGCGCATGCTGCGCGTGGAGTTCGATGACGGCAGCGCCATCGACTACTCCGGCGTAGGCGCCGACCTGTGGCGCCGCTTTTCCACCTCCGGCTCGGCCTGGAGCTTTTACCGCGACAATATTGAAGAAGAGTTCGCGGGCCGCCGCGGGCGGGCGCAGGTGCAGAGCAAACGCGCCGAGCTCGAAGACCTTTTCCGCGCGCCGGACGATGAGCAGGGTTAGCGCCGCACCACGAATGCCCCGAAGGGGCTGTAGGGCGGATCATTGATCCGCCGTGCATGCGGCCCTGAGGCTTAAATAAGTACCAGGTTATCGCGGTGAATGAGCTCAGGCCCTTCAGCGTAGCCGAGAATCGCCGCAATCTCCGAAGAAGGCTTGCGCAGGATGCGGCGCGCCTCGCCGCTGGTGTAATTGCAGATGCCGCGCGCAATGGCGTGGCCCTCCGGGCTGATGCAGGTGATAACGGCGCCGCGTCCGAATTCGCCGTGAACATCGGTCACGCCGATCGGCAGCAGCGACTTGCCCTCGCCCACCAACTTCTGCACCGCGCCCGCATCCAGCACCACCTGGCCGACCGTATGCAGGTGATCGGCCATCCACTGCTTGCGCGCCGTCAGCTGGCCCGTCTGCGCGGACAATTCCGTGCCGATGCTCTCGCCGCCGGCCAGGCGGGTCAGCACATCCTGCTCGCGTCCGAAGGCAATCACCGTATGCGCCCCCGACTTGGCGGCGCGCTTGGCGGCCAGGATCTTGGTCAGCATGCCGCCGCGTCCCAGCGACGAACCAGCGCCGCCGGCCATCGCTTCCAGCGCCGGATCGCCCGCGCGGCCATGCGTGATCAGATAGGCGGAAGGGTCCTTGCGCGGATCGGCGTTGAACAGGCCGCGCTGGTCGGTCAGGATGATCAGGGCATCGGCTTCGATCAGGTTCGCCACCAGCGCGCCCAGCGTATCGTTATCGCCGAACTTGATCTCATCGGTGACGACCGTGTCGTTCTCGTTGATGATGGGGACCACGCCCAGGCGCAGCAAGGTGGTCAGCGTGGAGCGCGCATTCAGGTAGCGTTCGCGGTCCGCCAGGTCGGCGTGGGTCAGCAGCACTTGCGCGGTGCCGACATCGTGCGCGCGGAAGCTCGTTTCGTAAATCTGTGCAAGGCCCATCTGGCCGACCGCCGCGCAAGCCTGCAGCTCGTGGATGTCGGACGGGCGTTTGTCGAAACCCAGGCGCAGCATGCCTTCCGCCACCGCACCTGAAGATACCAGCACCACCTCCTTGCCCATGCCCCGCAATGCGGTAATCTGCGCGGACCAGCGCGCGATGGCGGCATGATCGAGTCCGCGGCCGTCGTTGGTGACGAGCGAGGAACCGACTTTAACGATTAAACGGGTGGCTTTCTGGATGACTGAATTCATAGGGCGGCAAAGCTCTTTTCAAAAGATACGGGAAACGTTCTGGTGATGCGCCGGGCCGGTATGCCCTGCTTGCCGCAGACAGTGCGCGGCCCCGCGGGTAACGGGGCCTGCACAGATATGGGTTGTTCCGATTTTAATCGAGAACCTTGAAACGTGGGTCGTCCGGATCGATGGACGAGATGCCGCGGGCTTCCTCGGTCATCTGGGTTTCTTCAGAGCGCTGCTCGGTGTAGCGCTGCTGTTCGATGTGCTGGTAGATGGCGTTGACCAGCTCCTGCGTGCCTTCATGCGACAGCGCGGAAATCTCGAACACAGGGCCCTTGAAGCCCAGCTTCTTGACGAAGTCTTTCACGCGCTTGGCGCGCTCTTCTTCCGGCACCACATCCAGCTTGTTCAGCACCAGCCAACGTTCCTTCTTGCCCAGTGCCGGGTCATACTTTTCCAGCTCCTTGACCAGGGCCTTGGCTTCCTTCACCGGGTCCACGGTCGCCTCGAACGGCGCCAGGTCCACGATGTGCAGCAGCAGACCGGTGCGCGACAGGTGGCGCAGGAACTGGTGACCAAGACCCGCGCCTTCAGCGGCGCCTTCGATCAGGCCGGGAATGTCCGCGATCACGAAGGACTTCTCGTGCGACACGCGCACCACACCCAGGTTCGGATGCTGGGTGGTGAACGGATAGTCCGCAATCTTCGGACGGGCATTCGACACGGCAGTAATGAAGGTCGACTTGCCGGCATTCGGCATGCCCAGCAGGCCCACGTCGGCCAGCACCTTCAGTTCCAGGCGCAGTTCGTGGCGTTCGCCTTCCTTGCCGTCCGTCTTCTGGCGCGGCGCGCGGTTGGTCGAGGTCTTGAAGTGGATATTGCCCCAGCCGCCCTCGCCGCCTTTTGCCAGCAATTCCATCTGGCCGTGCTCCGTCATGTCGGCGATGATTTCGCCGGACACTTCGTCGATGATCAGGGTGCCGACCGGCATGCGCAGGAAGATGTCGTCCGCGCCCTTGCCGTAGCAATCGGAGCCGCGGCCGGACTCGCCGTTCTGCGCGCGGTGCATTTTCGAATAGCGGTAGTCCACCAGCGTATTGACGTTGCGGTCGGCCACAGCCCAGATGCTGCCGCCTTTGCCGCCGTCGCCGCCATCAGGACCGCCGAAAGGACGGAATTTTTCACGGCAAAAAGAGGCGCAGCCATTCCCGCCGGTGCCGGCGATGACTTCAATGCGTGCTTCGTCAATAAACTTCATGTGAACCACCTATAAAACTAAAAAGGCCCTACCGTTGGCAGAGCCTTTTGGAGAGAAGGCTTGCGCCTTACTTGACCGTTAAGCGCTGTATCAAGCAGCGGCTACGACGGTGACGTACTTCTTGTTCGAAGGACCTTTGGTCACGAACTTCACAACGCCGTCCACCAGTGCGAACAGGGTGTGGTCCTTGCCGGTGCCTACGCCTTCGCCGGCGGAAACCGGGGTGCCACGTTGACGGATGATGATGCCGCCAGCGTTGATGGTTTGGCCGCCGTACACTTTAACGCCCAGGCGTTTTGATTCAGAGTCGCGACCGTTGCGGGTAGTACCGCCGCCTTTTTTGTGTGCCATTTAGTTACTCCTTGATAGCTCAGTAAATTCGGGACAAGCAGCGATTAGCCGTTGATCGAAACGATTTGGATTTCGGTGAAGTTCTGGCGATGGCCTTGGTGCTTCTGGTAGTGCTTACGACGGCGCATCTTGAAGATACGGACCTTGTCGTGACGACCTTGGGCAACCACTTTCACCAGAACCGATGCACCTGCAACCAGAGGAGCACCAAACTTGATGCTGTCGCCCGCGCCTACGGCGAGAACCTGGTCGATAGTGATTTCGGAACCAATGTCAGCCGGCAACTGTTCTACTTTAATTTTTTCGCCAGCAGCAACTTTGTACTGTTTGCCACCGGTTTTTATGACCGCGTACATGATTTGAAACCTCGTTATTTGTTAAGAAATTTCTCCTGCTTGTCGCCAAGAAAACAACAGACGCAAGCCGGAGAACATGCGATTGTACACAGTTTTCCGGATCGGGTCAAAAAGTATTGTCGAGCAGGCCGCCTCGTGGTATGTCGGCAACTAGTGACGTATAATCGCGGCACCTTATATCCGTCTAACGCAGGTCTGCCTTGTCTAACTCCGCACAGAATCGCATCATCGCCACCATTGCCGCCGATATGGACGCCGTGAACACGGTGATCCGGGAGCGCCTGCACTCGGAAGTGGCGCTGGTCAACCAGATTGCCGAATATATCATCAGTGCGGGCGGCAAGCGTATCCGTCCGATGCTGGTCCTGCTGGTGGCGAACGCCTATTCCTACCGCGGCGCCGCCCACCACGAACTGGCCGCCGTAGTGGAATTCATCCACACCGCGACCCTGCTGCATGACGACGTGGTGGATGAATCGTCGATGCGCCGCGGCCGCCAGACGGCCAATGCGCTGTTCGGCAACGCAGCCTCCGTGCTGGTGGGCGACTTCCTGTATTCGCGCGCCTTCCAGATGATGGTGTCGCTCAATTCCATGCGCGTGATGCAGATCCTGTCCGACGCGACCAATGTGATCGCCGAGGGCGAAGTGCTGCAGTTGCTGAATATGCACGATCCGGACGTGTCCGAGGAAAGCTACCTGCAGGTGATCCGCTCCAAGACCGCCAAGCTGTTCGAGGCTGCCGCGGAACTGGGCGCCCTGGTGGCCGGCGCGTCCGACGCCGAGATCGCCGCCGCCGGCGAATACGGCCGCTCGCTGGGCACCGCCTTCCAGCTGATCGACGACGTGCTCGATTTCGCCGGCGACGCCGACGAAATCGGCAAGAACGTCGGCGACGACCTGCGCGAAGGCAAGCCTACCCTGCCCCTGATCTGGCTGATGATGCACGGCACCGACGAACAGCGCGCACTGGTGCGCTCCTGCATCGAGAACGGCGACGAATCAAACTTCGAGACCATCCTGTCCGCCATCACCAACAGCGGCGCGCTCGACTACACCCGCCACGCCGCCCAGGTCGCCTCCCAGCGCGCCATCGACGCCATCGCCGGCCTGCCCGACAACGCCCACAAGCAAGCCCTGCTCGAACTCGCCCGCTTCGCCGTCGACCGCAGCCACTAAACCTCACCCCGGGTCAGACCCAAGGGTCAGACCCCATCACGCGCCCGCCGCGGGCCAGTGGGTCAGACCCTTGGGGCTGACCCCGGTTTTAGGGTCTCCT
>DASWYX010000602.1:0-12618 GCA_036404755.1 Pseudoduganella sp. | reverse complement strand
GCCGACGTCGCCGAAATCACGAAAGACAGGAAATACCTCGACCTGGCCATCCGCTTCAGCCACCAGGCCATCCTGCGTCCGCTGGAGGAAAAGCGCGACCAGCTCACGGGCCTGCATGCCAACACCCAGATCCCGAAAGTGATCGGCTTCCAGCGCATCGCCGAGATGACCGGCGACACGAAATACCACGACGCCGCAGCGTTCTTCTGGCAGACCGTCCACGACCACCGCACGATCGCCATCGGCGGCAACAGCGTCAGGGAGCACTTCCACGACGACAAGGACTTCTAGTCCATGGCCAGCGAGGTCGAAGGCCCGGAAACCTGCAACACCTACAATATGCTGAAGCTGACCGAGCGCCTGTTCATGCAGACGCCGAAAGCCAGCTACGGCGACTACTACGAGCGCGCGCTCTACAACCACATCCTCGGCTCGCAGCATCCGGACACGGGCGGCCTGGTCTACTTCACGCCGATGCGCGCCAACCACTACCGCGTGTACTCCGAAGTCGACAAGGGCATGTGGTGCTGCGTGGGCTCCGGCATCGAAAGCCACGCCAAATACGGTGAATTCATCTACGCCCACGAAGGCGACGCGCTGTTCGTCAACCTGTTCATTCCATCGCGCCTGAACTGGAAAGAGCGCGGCATCAGCATCACCCAGGCCAACAGCTTCCCGGATAGCGACACAACGCGCCTGACCGTCGGCGGCAGCGGCAAGTTCACGATGAAAATCCGTTATCCGTTTTGGGTCGCCCAAGGCGCGCTGAAAGTGAGCGTCAACGGCAAACCGCAGTCCGTGCGCGCCGCGCCCGGCGGCTACGTGGAGCTTGCGCGCAACTGGAAGGACGGCGACAAGGTCGATGTGCGCCTGCCCATGCGCACCACGCTCGAACAGATGCCCGACCGATCGAACTATTACGCCGTGCTGCACGGCCCCATCGTGCTGGCCGCGAAAACCCAGCCCTTCGCGAATGAAAAGCTGAAGTTCCTCGCCGACGACTCGCGCATGGGCCACATCGCCAACGGGCCGGTCTGCCCGCAGGAAGCCGCGCCGCTCTTCGTCAGCGATTCGAAGAACTTCCTGGACAAGTTCAAGCCCGTGAAAGGCCAGCCACTGACCTTCACGGCCACGGGCCTCGTGCAGGGCAAGGACGCCGCCGCCATCCGCTTCATTCCCTTCTTCCGCCTGCACGACTCGCGCTACATGCTGTACTGGCAGACGGCCACCAATGCCGGGCTGGCGGAGATGAAGAAAGCCACGGCCGCCGCCGAAGCCGAACGCCTGGCGCTGGACGCCCAGACCATCGACCAGGTGGCGCCCGGCGAGCAGCAGCCCGAGTCCGACCACTTCTTCAAGGGCGAGGGCGCGGACGCCGGCATCAACGGCGGCCGTCACTGGCGCCACGCCAGCAAGTGGTTCAGCTACCAGTTGAATGACCGCGAGGCGGCGGCGCGCATCCTGCGCCTGACTTTTTCGTCCGCCGACGCCGGCCGCAAATTCGATATCCTGCTGAACGGCCAGCCCCTGCAGACCGTCGAACTGGCGCGCGAAGCCACGCCGTTCTACACGCGCGACATCGTTTTGCCCGCTGGAGCGGCCCAAAACGGCAAGCTGGAAGTCAGATTCGTCGCCCATCCCGGCTCGATGGCGGGAGGTTTATACGGTTTGAGGCTGATGCGATAACAAAAAAGTTATTGATCCACTCAAAAAAATGATTAGATAGGTATAGTAGTTTCTTCTACCATAGCCAAAGAATAATTCAGGAGACCGGCATGACATTTACCCGCAGGACCTTTATCGCCAGCGCAATCGCCCTGGGCCTGGCCAGCAGCAGCGCCTTCGCTGCCAAACCTCTCGTCATCGGTTTCTCCCAGGTAGGCGCCGAGAGTGAATGGCGTACCGCCAATACCACGTCCATCAAGGACGCGGCCAAGAAGGAAGGCGTCACGCTGAAGTTCGCGGACGCGCAGCAGCGCCAGGAAAACCAGGTCAAGGCCATCCGCTCTTTCATCGCCCAGCGCGTGGACGTGATCGCGTTCTCGCCGGTCGTGGAATCGGGCTGGGACACGGTGCTGCGCGAAGCCAAGCGCGCCAACATCCCCGTGATCCTGACCGACCGCGACGTGAATGTGTCCGACAAGTCGCTCTACGTGACCCTGATCGGCTCCGACTTCGTGGAAGAGGGCCGCCGCGCCGGCCGCTGGCTGGTCGATTACGCCGCCAAGTCCCCGAAAAAAGTATTGAACATCGTTGAACTGCAAGGCACCGTGGGCTCCGCACCGGCGATCGACCGCAAGGCCGGCTTCGAGGAAGTCATCAAGGGTAATCCGAAGCTGAAGGTGATCCGCACCCAGACCGCCGATTTCACCCGCGCAAAGGGCAAGGAAGTGATGGAAGCCTTCCTGAAAGCCCAGGGCAAGGATATCAATGTGCTGTTCGCGCACAACGACGATATGGCGATCGGCGCCATCCAGGCCATCGAGGAAGCGGGCCTGAAACCGGGCAAGGACATCATCATCGTCTCCATCGACGGCGTAAAAGGCGCATTTGAAGCCATGATCGCCGGTAAGCTGAACGTGTCGGTCGAATGCAGCCCGCTGCTTGGTCCGCAGCTGATGCAGGCGGCGCGCGACGTGGTGGCCGGCAAGCCTGTGCCGAAGCGCATCGTGACCGAAGAACGCGTGTTCCCTGCTGAAGTGGCAGCGAAAGAACTCCCGAACCGCAAATACTGATGGCGTCCGCGATCACGCCGGTGCTGGAGCTGACCGGTATCCATAAAGAGTTCCCCGGCGTGAAAGCGCTGAACGACGCTGGCTTGCGGCTCTATCCCGGCGAGGTGCACACCTTGATGGGGCAGAACGGGGCCGGCAAGTCGACCCTGATCAAGGTGCTGACCGGCGTGTATGCACCGGACCGCGGCCGCATGGTGCTCGAGGGCCGCGACATTTCGCCTGCCTCCACGCTGGAGGCGCAGGAACTGGGCATCAGCACCGTCTACCAGGAAGTCAATCTTTGCACTAACCTTTCGGTTGCGGAAAATATCTTCATCGGCCGCTATCCGCGCAAGTGGGGCATGGTCGACTGGCGCGGCATGCGCGAGCAGGCGCGCAAGCTGCTGCTGGACCTGGAAGTCGACATCGACGTATCCGCGCCGCTGTCGCGTTACCCGCTGGCGATCCAGCAGATGGTGGCGATTTCGCGTGCGCTGAACATCTCTTCCCGCGTGCTGATCCTCGACGAGCCGACGTCCAGCCTGGACGAGGCCGAAGTGCAGCTGCTGTTCCGCGTGCTGCGCCGCCTGCGCGAGCAGGGCATGGCCATCCTGTTCGTGACCCACTTCCTCGACCAGACTTACGCGATTTCCGACCGCATCACCGTGATGCGCAATGGCGAACGCGAGGGCGAATATGCCTGCAGCGAGCTGTCGCGCCTTGCGCTGGTCAACAAGATGATCGGTGCGCCTGCCGACGCACCGGCTGACGCGGGCGCTGCTGCCGGCACGGCTGCAGCGACGGCAGCGGCAGTAGACGCGGCGCAGGGCGAGCTGCCACTGGCCCCGGCACAGGCGGCAACCCTGCTGCGCGCCAGCGGATTGAAACGCCGTGGCGTGCTGCAGCCTGTCGATATCGACGTACGCGAAGGCGAAGTGCTTGGCCTGGCCGGTCTGCTGGGTTCCGGCCGCACCGAACTGGCGCGCCTGCTGTTTGGGGCCGACAAGGCGGACGGCGGCAACATCCGCATCGGCAGTCATGACGGCATCTTCCTCACGCCACGCGAAGCGATTGGCGCCGGCATCGGCTTCTGCAGCGAAGACCGCAAGCTGGAAGGCGCGATCCTGTCGCTGTCGGTCCGCGAAAACCTGATCCTGGCGATGCAGGCCCGCGCCGGCATGCTGCGCGCGATCCCGATGAAACGCCAGCAGGAACTGGCGAACGAATACGTGAAAGCCCTGGGCATCAAGACGGCCAGCATCGAAACGCCGATCGGCTCCCTGTCCGGCGGCAACCAGCAGAAGGTCCTGCTGGCGCGCTGGCTGGCGACGGAACCGAAGCTGATGATCCTGGATGAACCGACGCGCGGCATCGACGTGCGCGCCAAGCAGGAAATCATGGACTACGTGACGGCGCTGTGCCGCAAGGGCATGTCCATCCTGTTCATCTCCTCCGAGCTGCCGGAAGTACTGCGCTGCAGCGACCGCATGGTCATCATGCGCGACCGCGCCGCCTGCGGCGAATACACCCGTGGACAGCTGGACGAGGAATCCGTCCTGCACGTCATCGCAGGGGAGGCCGCATGAATACCCGCTCCATCGCCGCTCCGTCGGCATCGTCCCCGGGCGCCATCATGAATCACCAACTCTTCAAGCCTTCCGCGGCGCTGCTCGCGCTGCTGCTGGTGGACCTGATCTTCATTCCCGGCTTTTTCAGCCTGGAAGTCAAGGAAGGGCACCTGTACGGCGCCGTCATCGACATCATCAACCGCGCTGCGCCACTGATGCTGGCGGCGCTGGGCATGACCGTGGTCATCGCCACTCGCGGCATCGATATTTCGGTCGGCGCGCAGGTGGCGCTGTCCGGCACCGTGGCCTGCATGCTGATCGCAGGCGGCACGCCCATGCCGGTCGCGCTGGCCGCAGCCATGGGTGCGGCCCTGCTATGCGGCGCCTGGAACGGCCTGCTGGTGGCGGCCCTGAAGCTGCAACCCATCGTCGCCACGCTGATCCTGATGGTAGCGGGCCGCGGCCTGGCCCAGCTGCTGACGGACGGCCAGATCATCACCGTCTACTACGAACCCTTCTTCTTCATCGGCAGCGGCTACCTGCTTGGACTGCCGTTCTCGCTCTACATCGTGGCCGTGGTATTCGCCATCGTGGCGCTGATGATGAAAAAGACGGCGCTGGGTCTGTTCATCCAGTCTGTCGGCATCAATCCCGTCGCCTCGCGCCTGGCCGGCCTGCGCACGGCCACGCTGATCTTCTTCACCTATGTGTTCTGCGCCGCCTGCGCGGGGCTGGCCGGGCTGATGATCAGCTCCAACATCAAGAGCGCGGACGCCAACAACGCCGGCCTGCTGCTGGAACTGGACGCCATCCTGGCCGTGACCCTGGGCGGCACGTCGCTGGCCGGCGGCAAATTCAGCCTGGCCGGCAGCGTGATCGGCGCCCTGATCATCCAGACCCTGACCTACACGATCTATTCGCTGGGCGTGCCGCCTGAAGTGAATATGGTCGTCAAATCGCTGGTCGTCTTCGCCGTCTGCCTGTCGCAGTCGGCCGAGTTCAAGAACCTGTGGAAGCGCCGCAAATGAGCACCATCATCGCCAGTGCGCGACGCCTGCCGTCCGCCCCTTATTTCACCGCCCTGGTCACCGTGGTCCTGCTGGTGGCGCTGCTGCTGGCCGGCGGCGCGGCCTATCCGGGCTTCCTGTCCCTGCAGGTGATGCTTAACCTGCTGATCGATAACGCCTTCCTGCTGGTGATCGCCCTCGGCATGAGCTTCGTGATCCTGTCCGGCGGCATCGACCTGTCGGTCGGCTCCGTGCTGGCGCTGACGACGATGGTCGCAGCCTGGCTGCTGCAGACGGCGCACTGGCCGCCGGCCGTCGTCATCGTCGCGGTGCTGGCGATGGGCGCCGCCTTTGGCGCGCTGCAGGGCGCCCTGATCCACTACTTCAAGCTGCAGGCCTTCATCGTCACGCTGGGCGGCATGTTCCTGGCGCGCGGCCTGTGCTACCTGATCAGCATCAATTCGATCACCATCGAAGACCCGACGTTTGTCGCCCTGTCGCAGTCGCAGATCGGCATCTTCGACGGTTTCGTCTCGCCCGGCGTGCTGATTGCCGTCGTCATGCTGGTAGGGGCCATCTTCGTGGCCCACTTCACGCCCTTCGGCCGCGCCGTTTACGCGATCGGCGGCAATGAGCAGTCGGCCCACATGATGGGCCTGGCCGTGGGCCGCACCCGCGTCGTCATCTACGCCATCAGCGGCTTCTGCGCGGCGCTGGGCGGCGTGCTGTTCTCGTTCTATATGCTGTCCGGCTATGGCCTGCATGCGCAGGGCACGGAGCTGGACGCGATTGCGGCCGTCGTCATCGGCGGCACGCTGCTTAGCGGCGGCTATGGCTATGTGGCCGGTGCGCTGTCCGGCGTGCTGGTGCTGGGCGCCATCCAGACCCTGATCGCCTTCGACGGCACGCTCAGCTCCTGGTGGACGAAAATCGTCATCGGCGCACTGCTGTTCATTTTCTGCGTGGTGCAACGCCTGCTGTCCGCGCGCTCCAAGGAGACTGCATGATCCGCCAGACCCTGATGGCGGCCGCCCTGTGCGCGGCCAGCTTCGTTGCGCACGCCGGCAACCCATTGTTCAAGGATATCTTCACCGCCGACCCGTTCGCGCTGGTCGACAATGGCCGCGTCTACCTCTATGTGGGCAAGGATGATGCTCCCGAAGGCGGCAAGGATTATGTGATGAAGGAGTGGCGCGTCTATTCCAGCTGCGACATGGTCAACTGGCAGCCGCACGGCTCGCCGCTGGATGTGAAGGCCTTCGCCTGGGCCAAGAAAGATGCCTGGGCCGGCGATATCGCCAGGGTCGGCGGCAAGTACTATATTTACGCGCCGGTCGAACATGCGACCATTCCTGGCAAGGCGATCGGCGTGGCCGTGTCGGACAGTCCGACCGGCCCGTTCAGGGATGCCCGCGGCTCGGCCCTGGTCACGAACGACATGACCAAGCAGGTTTCCATCTCCTGGGACGACATCGACCCCGGCGTCTTCGTCGACGACGATGGCCAGGCCTATCTGTACTGGGGCAACCAGGTGCTGAAATGGGCGAAGCTGAAGCCGAACATGATCGAGCTGGATGGCCCGATCAATGTGGTGCCGATGGAGCGCTTCACGGAAGCGCCTTACCTGCACAAGCACAAGGGCACCTATTATCTGAGCTGGTCGCGCGACTTCCCGGAGGAGACGGTGTACGCTACCGGCCCAAGCGCCACCGGCCCGTGGACGCAGCACGGCGTGATCATGGACAAGAACCGCGTGGTCAAGACCATTCACCACGCCATCGTCGATTTCAACGGCAAGTCCTACATCTTCTACCACAACGACAAGCTGCCCACCGGCGGCGAATTCCGGCGTTCGGTGGCCGTGGAGGAGCTGCATTACAACGCGGACGGCACCATCCAGCATGTGCCGCAAACGGAGAAGGGCCCGGCCCCGAATCCGGGTCCGGCCTGCGGTCGATGATATCATCCGGGAATGGACACACTTAACCCGAACTGGTTTCTTCGCGCCCGACTCAAAACCCGCCAGCTGCTCCTGCTCATCGCCCTCGATGAGCAACGCAATATCCATCGTGCCGCCGAAGCGCTGCACATGACCCAGCCAGCCGCCTCCAAGCAGATCAAGGATCTGGAGGAGATGCTGGGCGTGAAGCTTTTCGAGCGCCTGCCGCGCGGCATGGAGCCCACCATTTACGGTGAAACGATGATCCGCCATGCCCGCATGGCGCTCACCAGCCTGTCGCTGGCGCATGACGACGTGGTCGCCCTGAAGCAGGGCCTTGTCGGCCAGGTCGAAGTGGGCGTGATCATGACGCCGGCCATGTCCCTGCTGCCGCGCGCCATCGCGCGCATCAAGCAGCACGCGCCGCTGCTGCGCATCGGCGTGCACGTGGAGCCGTCCAACGTGCTGCTCGATATGCTGGAACGCGGCACGCTGGACTTCATGATCGGCCGCATCGTGGAGCGGGACGGCGCCAGTGGCCTGATTTACGAGGAACTGACCGAGGAACCCGCATGCGCCGTGGTGCGCAACGGCCATCCGCTGCTGGAAAACAAGGCCCTGCAGGTGAAGGATCTGGCGGGTCAACCCTGGATCCTGCCGCCGCAGGGCAGCATCCTGCGCCACCGCTGCGACATGATGTTCCGCCGTGCCGGCCTGGAGCCGCCCGCAAATACAGTTGATACGACCGCGCTGCTGCTGATCACTTCCCTGTTGCAGCAGACCGACTCCCTTCACGTGATGCCGCTGGAAGTGGCACAATATTACGCATCGCTGAACGTTTTTAGTATTCTTCCGATCGAACTGCCGTTCAAGATGGACGCATTCGGTATCATCCGCCAGCACGACCACTTGCTGTCGCCCGGCGCCAACCTGCTGTTGCAGGCGGTGCGCAAGGCGGCAAAGGAAATCTACTGACATGAGCATCGTTTTCGCCAGCCTGAATCACGCGCAGCGCGTTCCCCTCGCCGCGGAAATCCACTCGCGGCCCTTCCTGAAGCTGGAGGCGCCATCCCTGGTGTCGCACCTGGCGATCTATGGCGACCCCGCGCCTCATGCGTCCAATGCGGAGGCGCAGCATGCGCTGCTGACGGAGCTGTGCGGCCACTTCGGCGTTTCGCCGCCGGCGCCGGACGCCAATTACTTCACCCACGACTTCGGTCGCTTCCGCCTGAAGTGGGAGCTGCATACGGAATTCGCGACCTTCACGATCGCGGAACGCGTGCAGAAGATGCCGCTGCCGGAGGAGGCTTTCCAGGCCATGCCGACGCGCCACCTGCCGGAGCAGTGGCTGCTTGGCCTGCAGGGCAGGGTGCTGGTGGCGGCCCATGTGGTGCTGGACCGCGCCAGCCCAACGCCGGAAGCCTTTGCGGCCAGCCTGTCGCGCGTGTTCGACGGCGGCACCGTCGCCGGCAGCCAGGTGATGCAGGGCGGCGAGTTGTGGTCGGACTTCGCCATCCATTCGGACGGCTTCTCGCGCTTCGTGATCTGCGACGTGGGCATGCGCATGCAGCAGGCCGGCCGCCTGGTGCAGCGCGTGCTGGAGATTGAGACTTATCGCATGATGGCGCTGCTTGGCCTGCCGTCTGCGCAAGGCGCCACGCCGGAGCTGAACGCCGTCGAATCCGAGCTCGCTGGCCTGGCCCGCGCCTTGGTGGAGGCGGATGGCCGCGTGGACGACGGCACCATCGAGCAAATGCTGCTGGACCAGATTACCCACCTGGCGGCGCGCATCGAGAAACTGTCGCTGGAAACGAGTTACCGCTTTGCCGCGTCCAAGGCTTATTTCGGGCTGGTGAATGCCCGCATCGATGAATTGCGCGAGCTGCGCATCGAGGGCACGCCGACCGTCGAGGAGTTCATGGAGCGCCGCCTGGCGCCGGCCATGAAGACTTGCGAGGCCGTGGCCGCGCGCCAGGAAGCGCTGGCGCGCCGCATCGCCAACAACAACGACCTGCTGCGCACGCGCGTGGGCATCGTGCAGGAGGCGCACAACCGCCGCATCCTGCAGTCGATGAACCAGCGCGCCTTGCAGCAGCTGCGGCTGCAGCAGGCGGTGGAAGGCTTGTCCGTGGCGGCGATTTCGTATTACGTGATTGGCCTGATCGGCTATGCGGCCAAAGGCGGCAAGGCGGTGGGCATCGTCGGCAACCCTGATATCGTGATGGGCGTGCTGGTGCCTGTCGTCGCGGCCGGCGTATGGCTCGGCCTGCGCAGCATGCACAAGAAGCTGCACCATGCGTAATCTGGTGTTCGCGGCGGCGGGCCTGCTGCTCGCCGGCTGCGCGGCGTTGCCCGGTGCGCCCACGGCGGAATACAGCGTAGCCGGCCTGCGTTTCATCGGCGAGCAGCGCATACCGCTGCGGCTGGAGTTTGAGGGCACGACGGCGGGCGGCTTCTCCGGCATCGATTACGATCCGGCCAGCCAGACCTGGTTCATCGAGTCCGACGACCGTTCCAATATCAACCCCGCTCGCTTCTATACGGCGAAGCTGGATTACGACGCGCATTCCTTCCGGTCCGTCACGCTGACCGGCGTACGCTTCTTCCGGCAGGCGGATGGCAGCGTCTATCCCGGCCCGGCCAAGGGCGGCGACGTGCCCGATATCGAGACTATCCGCGTCGATCCGCTCGATGGGAGTATCTGGTATGCCAGCGAAGGCGACCGCCGTTTCGGGCTGAATCCCTGGCTGCGGCATGCCACGCGCGAGGGCGGGTTCGTCGGCGAGATGCCGCTGCCGGAGAACTTCAAGGTGTGGAAGGATGCGCAGAAGGGCTCGCGCAATAACCTGTCGCTGGAGGGGCTGAGTTTTGCGCCGGATGGGCAGTCGCTGTGGCTGTCGCTGGAGGCGCCGCTGTATGAGGATGGCCCGGAGCCGACGCCTTCGCAGGGCGCGGTCACGCGGATTACCCGGTTCGCCCGTGATGGACGGGTGCTGGGGCAGTATGCCTACGAGATCGACGCCATCCCGGCCGCGCCGGCGCCGGGGAAAGCTGCGGATAATGGCGTGTCCGAAATCCTGGCCGTGAATTCGCATGAGGTATTGGTGCTGGAGCGGGCGGCGGTGCAGGGGGCGGATGGGCTTTACAAGAACTATATCCGCGTCTATGCGATGGATACCGATGGCGCGAGCGATGTGCGCGACATTCCGGCGCTGGCCGGCGTGAAGTTCACCCCGGCGCGCAAGCGGCTGGTGCTGGACCTGAATACCCTGGGCTTGCCGGCGCTGGATAATATCGAGGGAATCTCGTGGGGGCCGGTGCTCGAGAATGGCCGACGTAGCCTGGTGCTCATCTCCGATGACAATTTCGGTGCGAAACAGGTGACGCAGTTGTTGGTGTTCGAGGTTCGCGCGGCCGATTGACGCGCCGCACACGCGGCCCGTGCGTCGGCTGCGCGGCCTGATTATTTCACCAAATGGAATAAACTCTTCCAGGAAAAGGTGATTCTCACCGCCGAGCCGATGCTGCAAACTTCGAATTCAACAAAATTCGAAAGGGAGCATCCGATGAAACTCTACCGTCACGCCATTTCCGGCCACTGCCACCGCGTTGAACTGTTCCTCGGCCTGCTGGGCCGGAAGGTCGAGCTGGTCGATGTCGACCTGGCGAAGGCCGAGCACAAGGCGCCGGCGTTCCTGGCGAAGAACGCCTTCGGCCAGGTGCCGGTGCTGGAAGACGAAGGCCATATCATCAGCGACTCCAACGCCATTCTGGTCTACCTGGCCAAGCGCTACGCCAACGCGCGCTGGCTGCCGGAAGATGCGCTGGGCGCGGCGGCCGTGCAGCGCTGGCTGTCCGTGGCGGCGGGCGAAATCGCCTTCGGCCCCGCAGCCGCGCGCGCCATCAAACTGTTCAACCGCCCGCAAGACCTGGTGGACGCCACCGCGCGCGCCCACCGTGTGCTGACGCTGATTGAAGGCCAGCTGCAAGGCAGCGACTGGATCGCCGCCGCCGAACCGACCATCGCGGACGTGGCCCTGTATAGCTACATCGCGCGCGCCCCGGAAGGCGGCGTGAACCTCGCCGAGTACACCAAAGTGAACGCCTGGCTGGCGCGCGTGGAAGCGCTGCCCGGCTTCGTGCCCTTCGTGAAAACCCTGTAAGGAGAGCGCCATGGAAGCCCTGCGCAGCGAATCGCCCTGGCATGCCGGCGAGCTGGCCATCCAGTCCAGCGTCGGCATGGCCGAAAAGATGGATCTCATTGGCCGCAAGGTCATACGTGAATTCATGCCTGACCAGCACCGCCAGTTCTTCGAACAACTGCCGTTCGCCGTGTTCGGCGCAGTCGATGCACAGGGCGACGTGTGGGCCACGCTGCGCGCTGGCGAAGAAGGCTTCCTGCACTCTCCGGACCCGCAACGCCTGCTCGCCACCTTGCCGCGCGTAGCCGACGATCCGGCCGACGCAGGCATGGAGCATGGCGCCGCCATTGGCATGCTCGGCATCGAGCTTCATACGCGGCGCCGCAATCGCCTGAACGGCACGCTGCTGCGCGGAGAAGGCGGCGAAGCCGAGATCCTGGTGGACGAATCGTTCGGCAACTGCCCGCAATACATCCACGTACGCGACTATCGCTACGAGCGCAGCGTGGACGAGCCCTCCGGCCTGCCACCCGTCAGCGCGCAAAAGCCGGACACGATGGCGCGCCGCCTGATCGAAAGCACGGGCACCTTCTTCGTTGCCAGCTATTCAGACGAAGGTCCGCGCCGCGTGGACGTGTCGCACCGCGGCGGCATGCCCGGCTTCGTGCACGTGGACGACGACGGCACGCTGACCATCCCCGACTATTCGGGCAACCGCTTCTTCAGCACCCTTGGCAACATCCTGCTGAACGGGAAAGCTGGCCTGGTCTTCCCTGACTTCGCCAGCGGCGGCCTGCTGCAAATGAGCGGCGACGCCTGGATTGTTCTGGACAGCGCCGAAGTCGCACGGTTCGCCGGCGCCGAACGCCTGTGGCGCTTCAAGCCGCGCCGCATCGTATGGCGCGAGGATGCGCTGCCATTGCGCTGGACTAATCGTGCGTGATCGCCCTGCGTGAGAATGTGCGCGAAGCCTTCCGTTACCACGCGCTGATCCGGGGTAACGCTTCCGTACGCGCCTGAGGGCCGGCCGTAAGCCAGCCGGGCGGGCGTGGCTGCGGCGGCGGCAGCAGCGCTGTTGGCCGGTTGCGTGGTGCACAGCAGATTTACCGCATCATGGCCTGCAATCAGCGTGGCACGCTTCCTGCTGCTGTCATGGCAAAGGAGGGTTTGCCATGACCACACTTACCTATGACAGTTTTGCCCGTTCCGCAGCCACGCGCCACCGCCAGGCGCGGCGCGCACAGCCGG